>JAUWWA010000336.1 GCA_030617125.1 Pirellulales bacterium
CCTTCCTCGATGGGAGTGTTCGGCCGGAAACCGACGTCGCGCACCAGGTCGTCCACGTCGGCGAACGTCTCCGGCACGTCGCCGGGCTGGATGGGCAGCATGTTCTTCTCCGCCCTTTTCCCGATGCAGTTCTCCAGGGTCTCGATCAGGTACAGCAGCTCGACCGGTTGGTTGTTGCCGATGTTGTAGATCCGGTACGGAGCGCTGCTGGTGCCCGGATCGGGAGCGGCGCCGGTCCACTCGGAATTCGGCTGCGCGACGCGGTCCAGGACGCGCACCACGCCTTCAACAATGTCGTCGATGTACGTGAAATCGCGCCGCATCCGGCCGTAGTTGTACACGTCGATGGGGCGGCCTTCGAAAATCGCCTTGGTGAACAGGTACAAGGCCATGTCCGGACGCCCCCACGGACCGTAGACCGTGAAGAAACGCAAGCCGGTCGTCGGCAAACTGTAGAGGTGGCTGTAGGTGTGTGCCATCAGCTCGTTTGCCTTCTTGGTGGCGGCGTACAGGCTTACCGGGTGGTCGACGTTGTGATGGACCGAGAAGGGCATCTCGGTGTTCGCCCCGTACACCGAACTTGACGAGGCATAGGCCAGATGCTTTACCCCCGTATGCCTGCACCCTTCAAGGATCGTCGCGAACCCGACCAGGTTGCCGTCCACGTAGGCGTCCGGGTTAGTGAGCGAATAGCGGACCCCCGCCTGGGCCGCCAGGTGGGCCACCACGTCGAATTGTTCGCTCTGGAACAGGGCGGCCATCGCCTTGCGATCGGCCAGATCGAGCTGGTGGAAGCTGAAGGCGGGTTCTGCTTGCAGGTTTGCCAGCCGGTCGCGTTTGAGCTGGACGCTGTAGTAGTCGTTGAGGTTGTCCAGCCCCACCACCGTATCGCCGCGCTGCGACAGACGCCGGCTGAGGTGATACCCGATGAATCCGGCCGCACCGGTTACCAGAATCCTACTCATGCCGTTTCAGGTTCGGCGCCCGGTTGCACAAGTTGTAGTAATCCCGACAAAGGCAGATCTTCACGGCAGCAGTAATTCCTCGGTCCCCGTTTTGTCAACGGAGACTTTCTCGCCGGCGACCTCTTGAGGACCGGCGTGGAAGTCGTGTTCCAGGAGCCGAATCAGGCGTTTGGCGACGGACTCCGCGTCCAGGCCGTGAGCCTTGCGGAGGTAGTGCTGGTCTCCCAACTTGTCGCTGAAGGAAGAAGGCAGGCCGAAGCGCCGAAAGCGGACGCCGGCCAGGTCGGCTTCGCAGAGCACTTCGGCCACCGCGCCACCCAGCCCGCCGATGACGCTGTGCTCCTCGAGTGTCACGATCAGTCCGGTGTGGCGTGCGGCGGCCAGCACGGCGTCGACGTCGAGCGGCTTGAGGGTGTGCATGCTCAGGACCCGGGCGTGAAACCCTTCCTTGGCGAGCTTGTCGGCGGCTTCGGCGGCAATGGCCAGCATGGCGCCCGTCGCAATCAGCGTCAAGTGCTTGCCGTCGCGCACGGTTAGCGCCTTACCGAGTTCCCATTCGATCGACCCCTTGTGGACCAGCGGTTCGTAGGACCGGCCGAGGCGAAGGTAAATCGGGCCGGCCACGGTCGCCGCGGCCCGGACGGCGGCGGAAGTCTCGACCGGATCTCCCGGGGCAATCACTGCCATCTCCGGCAAAGACCGCATAATCGCCAGGTCTTCCGTAGCATGATGGGTCATTCCCAACGCGCCGTAGGAATAGCCGCCGCCGATGGCGACGATCTTGACGTTCGCCTTGTGATAGCAGACGTCGTTACGAATCTGTTCCAGACAGCGCAGCGTGGGGAAATTGGCGATGGAGTACGTAAACACGATCCTGCCGGACATGGCCATTCCCACCGCAACCCCGGTCATGTTCTGCTCTGCCACGCCCACGTTGAGGAACTGGTCGGGAAAACGCTCGGCAAAGTCGGTCACCACGCTAAAGCCGAGGTCGCCCACCACGAGGGTAATCCGCGGGTCGCCGGCGGCCAGCTCGGTGAGCGTCTTGATGAATGCGGCTCTCACGGCCGTGTCTCCAGTTCCGCGATGGCCATGTCATACTCTTCATTCTGGGGCGTGCGATAGTGCCACAGGAGCTTGCCTTCCATGAAGCTGACGCCCTTGCCTTTGACGGTATGGGCGACCAGGCAGCTCGGTTTGCCGGGCTCGAAGGGCACGTTGGCGAGGGCCTCCTCGACGGCGTCGACGTCGTGGCCGTCGATTTCGCGCACCGCCCAGCCGAAAGCCGACCATTTCTCCGCCAGGGGCTCCAGGTCCAGCACTTCCTTGACGCTGCCGAGACTCTGGATCTTGTTGTAGTCGACGATGGCCACCAGGTTGTCGAGCCGGTGATGCGGGGCAAACAAGGCCGCCTCCCAGGTCGACCCCTCGTCGCACTCCCCGTCGCTGAGAATGGCAAACACCCGATAAGGCCGCCGGTCGCGTTTGCCGGCCAACGCCAGACCGCCGGCCATCGACAGCCCATGACCGAGCGAGCCCGTCGACACCTCCACGCCCGGCGCGCCGCAAGTGACGTGACCGGCCAATCTGGCCCCGTTGTCGCAATAGCTCTCCAGCCAGTCCACGGGAAAGAAGCCACATTCGGCCAGCGCGGCGTAGAGTGCGGCGCATCCGTGCCCTTTGCTGAGAATCATGCGATCGCGGTCCGGATCGTCGACGGTCTGGGGGCTGATGCGAAGTATCCTGCCGTACAGGACCGCCAGCAGTTCCGCCATCGACAAGCAACCCCCAATGTGCGAACTCCGGGCCCGATGCGTCATCTTGACGGAGTGAATCCTGATCCTCCGCGCAAGGTCACGAATGTCGGTGTTGCTATCCACAAGCCGAATCCCTCAGCGGCGAACCTTGCCGGATCAAAGCACCATATGTCATTTTAACCCCCAGAAAGCAGGGCGTCAAGCGGCCGAATAGAAACGCGTGACTTGGGCACATACGTATTGGACGTCGTCGTCCGTAAGCGCCGTGTTCATCGGTAACAACAGCAGCCGTGTGAAGAGTTCTTCCGTATTCGGCAAAGTCTGCGTAAAGCCTAGCTTCTCGAACTGGTGTACGGCCTTTCCCCCCCATGGCATGATCGTCCCGACACCTTGGCGGCCGAGGAACTCGCGAAGCTGATCGCGGCGGCGGGCTTCGATCTCGTAGTTCTGATAAATGTCAAAGTGATCGGGATCGTCGTTCGGGCCGGGGGGGAGTCGGAGTTCCGAGAGGGCGCCCAGTTGCTCGCGATACATGGCGGCGATTTCGCGGCGGCGCGCAACGACCTGATCGTACGTTTGCAGCTTGTGATTGAGAATCGCGGCCTGGACGTTGTCCAGCCGCGAGTTCAGGCTCCACGTCACGACCTCGTCGTTGTCATCGATGCCGTGATTGCGGTAGAGCAAGAGTTTCTCATACATCGTGTCGTGATTGGTCAGCACGCATCCGCCGTCTCCCAGGCACCCAAGGGTCTTGGCCGGATAAAAGCTGA
>JAUWWA010000256.1 GCA_030617125.1 Pirellulales bacterium
CAGCACCGGCGGCGGCATCGCCGACGATCCGATCAGCACCGCGACTGCTAGCAGCCAGGCGGCCCATGTGCGCGACATTTTGCCGGTTCTTGCCATACCGGATGACTCCCTTCATACGTTTTTCCATTATCTTCTTCGTATCCGGGCAGCCTCTGGGGTGAGTGAATTTATCGGAGGATTGCTCCCCCACTCGTTCGAGGGAGATTCTTTGAGCCGTTCGGCGGCCCGCCGGGCAAAAAGCGTATTCGGATACACCTCGAGCAATCGGGTGTATAGCCTGGAGGCCTCCTTCCACTCACCCAGCTTCTCGCGGCACTTGCCGGCTTGCAGCAACGCGGCAGCCTGCCAGGCGGGATACGCGTAAAGAATCTCCAGCCGCAGGTATTCTCGTAACGCTGCCTCGTAGTTCTTCTGATGAAAAAACGTCTCACCGATCATCCACTGGGCCATTGCCGCCGTCTCGGTCTTCTCGCCGGCCTTCGAGCGGATCACTTTGGTGAAGGCATCTCGGGCGCCGCGAAAATCGGCCCTGGCGTGCAAACAACGCCCGATCAGGTAGTCGACTTCGTACTGCTGCTCGAAGTTTGGGTAGTCGGCCTCGATCTTCGACGCAACGGCGTAGGTTTCGGTCCAGTTTTGTTGCTGCGCGAACACCTGGGCACGTCGCAAGGGAACCATTGCCAGCCATGCGTCCCGCTTCCTGCGGCTGTGCTGTGCGAGCAGATCGAACTTCTCGCCGGCCACCGCGTAGTCCTTCCGGCGATAGGCCGTTTCGGCGATCCAGAACTCGGCGACCAGCCTTGCCGACGTTTCGGGGAACGCCTCCAAGAGGGCTTCAAACGCCTCGCCGACCTGTTGCCATTTCTGCCCGGCGGCCGCGATCTGCCCGCGAAGATATAGGGCATTTTCCCGAATCCTGTCGTCTGGCTTGCCGGCGAGCACCTCGGCCACCAGGCGATCCGCCCGCCGGTAGTCCTTCGCGGCCAGCGCCCGCTGCGCGAGCCGGAACGTGGCGTCGGCCCCGTAGCGGCTGTCGGCGTGCTCACGGTGCAGTCGCTCGAACAATTCGACCGACTCGGCCGTTTTGCCCAGGTCGTGCAGTATCCACGCCCATTCGTAGAGCACCAAGTCTAACTGCACAACGTCCGAATGCTGCTGAAGAAGTCGCCGATACAGTGACGTGGCATCCCGTAGCTGCCCCAGTTTGACGCGTAGCCGGGCCGCAGCCAGAAGGGCCTGCGGATGCTGGCGGCTCTTGGGGTGCTCGTCGATCACCCGATCATACATGAGCATGGCCGCATCGGGCATGTTGAGTTGTTCGAGAATTCGACCGCGGACCAGCGCCGCCTCGGCCGCTGTCGTCGCGGGCGGATCCTTTTCGAGTAGTCTCTGGAATGTGGCCGCCGCCTCGTGCAACTTGCCAGCCTTGAATTGACTCCATCCCAAGCCGGCCAAGCCCCTCAGTTCGTTCTCGGGCGAACCGCCGACGGTGCGAAGCCGCTCGAACAACTCGGTTGCCCAGCGGTGGTCGTTCGCCGCGTAGGCCGCCTCGGCCAGTTGCTCGGTGACGGTCGCAAGCAACTCGTGCCGGGGACGTTCCTGGAGCAACTCCGTATGGAGTTTCTTCGCCTTATTGCATTGACCTGTCCGGGCGTAGCAGATGGCCAACGTGCCACGGCCCTTCACAGCGGCATCGCCGTTCGGGCGGCTCGCTGCGAACGCCTCCAACGGCTTGACGGCGTCGGCGTACCGTCGCGTGGCCACCAACAGCGAGCCCTGCATAAGTTGAGCGTCGGCCAGCAGTTGACCGCCGGCCGAATCCAATATCGGCGACAGAACCACTAACGCGTCCTCGTTGCGGCCCAGCCCCTCGTACGCCCGCGCGAGCAGATAGCGGTCGAGCATACCCTGTTCGTCGAGCGTACCGGCACTGACGAGCGGCTCGAGCAAATCGACCGCCGCGGCATGGTCGTTTCGCTTCAACTGCGACCGGGCGAGCAGGCGGTGGACGTCGTCCTTCAACGGGCTTAGAGGACATCGCCGGTCGAACGCGGCAGCCGTCCGGTCGACCGTCTGGTGATCGTCGGCTTCCAAAGCGGCTTGGATCTTGCCGTAGGTCGCGTCGTCGATCCACGTCTCGCCGAGGGCGTCGGATGCGAGAATCCGGTCGAACTGCTCGTAGGCGGCTTTGACGTCGCCAGAACGGCGCAGTGCGTCGCCGGCATAGAAGCGAAGGGCCAGAATCCGCATATCTTTGGAATTGACCGCATCGGCGGCGCGGGCGGTCGCCAGCAGCGTCTCGGCGGCGGCGGCCCAATTGCCTTGGTCTCGTTGGACCATGCCAAGCCAGTATCCAGCCTCGATCCCGAGCTGGGCGTTGGCGACAAGGCCCTGGAACATGGCCTTCGCATCGTCGAGCCGTTCGAGCTTCATCAGCGCCCAGCCACGTCCGAGCCGGGCCTTCGCCCTGCACGGGCTCGCGGCCAGGCGAGTCTCGAAGGCGTCGAACGTCTCGATCGCCTCGGCGTATTTCCCCATGGTGTACTGGAGCACGCCGAGGTGGAATTGCGCGTCGTCGACCAGCGGGCTTCGCGACTTGGCGGCCACCGCTTCATAGAAGCGTTCCGCCTCCTCGTTGCGGCCCTGCCGCTCGAGCGCCCGGGCGAGCCCGAAGCGGCAATCGCTTTGCATCGCTCCGTTTGGAAACTGGCGGAGACAGACCCGAAAATGGTCGGCCGCCGAGGGCGCGTCGTCCTCCATCATGGCGATGTCGCCCAGGTAGGTCAGCACATAGGCGTTGAGCTTGTCGTCGGGATACGTTGAGCGGAACCGCACCAGTTCGGCCTTTGCTGGCTCCGCGTTGCCGGCCAAGTAGGCGGCCTCGCCGGCACGAAACAGGGCCGCTCGGGCGAATTCACCATCGGGCCGGCGATGGAGGTACTCTCGAAACCATTTGCTCGCCGGCTCGTGCTTGCCGGACTGCAACATCGCCTCGGCGAGCAAGAAGACGCCTTTGGCAGCCTTCGAGTGGTCGGGGTATTGGTCGAGAAATGTCCGAAACTCTTCGGTGGCGAGCTTCCACCGTCGGGCCGCATAATGCCCCGCGGCCACGGCGAAGCGGTCGTCCGCGTCGTCGGCCCAGGCCGGCAGCGCAGCCGCGCTAAGCAGCAGCAAGAGCAGCGCCCGTCGAGCCTTAGCCGCAATGATTGAAGGCCACATGCGTGTCAAAACCGAAAAAAGGGGTCAGGATTGCTTGTTGGCAACTTGGGGAGCCTGGGCCAAAACTCATATTGCCCGAGCTGCCAATAAGCAATCCTGACCCCTCTCTTACACGCCTTTTTTTCGTCAGTAGTTGCTGCCTGGGCCGCCGTCAACATTGCCGACCATGTGCAAGTGGGTGTGATCGATGTAGACCACTTCCTGGGCGTCCTCGTCGACGCTAGTGTAGGGAAGGGGCCAGCCTACCCGCGTCGTTTCGCTGAAGTAAATGGTGCACTTGTAGTGGGCGTGGTGGAGTTGGGCGGGACCGATCAGCGGATAGACCCGTGGCGGATCCACGTAGTCGGCGGTTTTCTCGCACACGATACGCACGTTGTTGCGTTGGATTTCGTGGAGGAAGGGCAATCCACCCTCCACCGACCGCGCGGCCTCCAACGCACGCATGATTTCATCGTCCGATGGGCGATCCAGTGCCATGGCCGGCCCGCCCGACGTGATCGGACCGAGGATCGGCACACGGTCGTACCTCTCGTGTTCCCAGAGATTATCCTCAGCCTTCTTCTGGAAGTATGGCGACACGGGGATCGGGTAGCCCAGAATCCCGATATTCGGCCCGAAGGCCGTTTTTACACAGCCGGTGAGCGAAACCAGCAGCGGCAACGCCAGGACACAAATGGGAATATGCGCAAGTCTTCCGGACATCCGTAGTTCCTCGATTGATTAGTGAGGGATTGAGCAGATCGGACGGAAAACCCCGGCGCTTGAGGGTGACGGCTACCCCGCTAGCGATATAGCCCTCACGAGCCTAGCCCGTGGTTAGCACTATTTATCGTGTGAAACTGCGTCGAACTTGCGGATTTTTTCGGTTGTGCGGGATGATTCAGGTATATCTTGAAAAAGGCCCCGTGTCGGCGTATCCGACACGGGGCCTGAGGCTTCTCGGCAAGCTGATGCTGGCGC
>JAUWWA010000092.1 GCA_030617125.1 Pirellulales bacterium
CACACGGCAATTACCCCGCCTCTTTCCGCACGATCGTCGGTTCGGCCGATGCGGGGGCGAAGTGCGGGGCGGGGATGACGCGGCGACGCGGCGCGGCCAGCGAACCGACCGGGCCGTCAGCCGTGTCGTCCCAGGCGTGCGTGTGGATGCGCGAGATGATCTGTTCGGCCACGGCCAGGGCGTCGCGACCGGACTGGCCGGTGACAACCGGTCGGCGCGGCGCACGGATCGACGCAACGAAGTCCTCCGACTCCAGTGCCAAGGCATCAACCGCCTCGTACTGCTTCACTTCCCGTGGAACGTGCTCGTCGGCGAGGTGCTGCTTGTAGTGCTCGACCTGCTCCGCGGTGAGCAAGTCGACGTCGAAACGGCGTTGCAGCAGTGTCTCGCTTGGCTGGACCAGCGTGGTTGTTCGTGCGGCGAAGTCGATTGCCGCCATCGCGCGCGGTGACCAGACGCTCATCCGCCGTGCCGGTTCGTAGCTGACGCGCGACGCCGAAAGCGTCGCCACGCAACCGCACTCGAACTCGATCCGCGCGTTGGCCACGTCCTCATGGCCGCCGAGCACCGACAGGCCCAGGGCGTCGAGCCGCCGGACCGGCGAGCGGACCAGCGAGAGCACCAGATCGATGTCGTGGATCATCAGGTCGAGCACCACGCCGACGTCGGTCGAGCGGAACGTGAACCCGCTCGCTCGAACGGCCTCGATGTACTTCGGGTTTGGGACATACGGCACGACGGCCGTAAACGCCGGGTTGAACCGCTCGACGTGCCCCACCTGAAGCACTACATTGCCGCGACTGGCAGCGGCGACCAACTCGTCGGCCTCGGATACGCTCGAGCAAATGGGCTTCTCCACGAGCAGGTGGATGCCACGATTGAGGAACTCCAACGCCAGCTTGTGGTGCAGTTTTGTGGGCGCTGCGATCACGGCGGCATCAAGTACGTCGAGCAGGTCGCGGTAGTCGGCCCGGGCGGTTGTGCGGCACTCGGCGGCGACGCGGTTGCGGTTCTCCGCAATGGGATCGACCACGGCGATCAATTCGAACTGGTCGTTCCGGGCGAGCTTCTGGGCATGGAACCCGCCGAGGCGTCCGGCGCCAATGACGGCGATATTGAGTTTTCTCACGAGGTATTCCTTAAAAGTGGCCGGCGACCGCAACCGACGCGAAGAAGTTCTCGCATTGCAATCCTGGATGAGTTTTGCACGGGTAGCGTTGCTACCCCGCTAAACGGCGAAATCCCCAGCCCCTAATCCCAAGCCCCTGCTCTTCACGCGGCCCTGCGGCGTTCGCGGCTGCGGCCGTGTTGGCCTTCGTGCTGATCCTGGATGAAGCTCAACAGGTGGTTGACCTGCGGGAGCAACTGGCTGTTATTGCGGAGGATGTCCCAGGCGTTGTCGAGCCCGACCTTGGCGCGGAAGAGCAGGCGGTGCGCCTCGGCCAAGGCGTCGATTACCTCGGCGGGGAACTTGTTTCGTTTCAACCCGACCACGTTCACGCATCGCGCCTTCGTCGGGTGACCGTCGACGAGCATGTACGGGGGGACGTCGTGGCGGACAGTGCTCATGCCGCCGATGAAGCTGTAGGCGCCGATCGTGGCGAAATGGTGCACGGCCACGCCGCCGGAAAGCGACGCGCGGTCGTGGACGTGGACGTGCCCGCCCAGCAGCGTGTTGTTGGCGATGATGATGTGGCTTCCCAACTGGCAATCGTGGGCAACGTGACAATAGGCCATCAGGAAGTTGTGGTCGCCGACGCGGGTAACGCCGTCTTCCTTCTCGCTCGCCCGGTTGACGGTGACGCCCTCGCGGATAATGTTGTGATCGCCGATAACAACCCGGGTTTCGCTGCCGCCGTAGCTGACGTCCTGGGGCTCACCGCCGAGGACGACACCGGGATAAACGTGGTTGTACCGGCCGAGCGTGACCTGTCCCATGATAGTCACGCCGTTTTCGAGCCGGGTCTCGCGTCCGATCCTGACATGCGGCCCGATCATGCAGAACGGCCCGATCTCGACGTCGTCGTCGATTTGGGCACGCGGGTCAATCGAGGCGTGGTCGGCAACGGAGGTGGCCATCGCCGTGCGTCCTTGGGTTCTGGCAATTGTCTAGGTGAAAAAGGGGACAGGCGCCTTTTTCACGCGCAGCGTTTGAACTTCTGTTGATTTCTTTCTTCCGCGGCGATTGCTCGGACCATCTCCGCGTTGAGCCGATGTCCGCTTCGATAGGCGATAAACCGACCGACAAGATCACATCCGGCCAGTGCCAGATCGCCGACCATATCGAGCAGCTTGTGACGCACGCACTCGTCGGGGAACCGTAATTCGCTGTCGATGGGCCCGTCCGGCCCGAACACCAGTAAGTCCTTGCAGGTGACGTTCCGGCCCAACCCCCGTGCTTGCAGCGCGGCGGCTTCGTGCTGAAGCAGAAAGGTGCGGCTCGAGGCCAATCGCTTCTCGAAAAGCTCCGGCGAGAGGACCACTTCCAACGACTGCCGCCCGATGGGGCTCCCGCTGCCGTAGTCCAACTCGTGCTGGAGGATCGTCTTTCCGGAACAACACGGCCGCGCTTCGATCCAACTCTCCTCGTCGCCAAGGCGGATCACCTTGCGAACGACTCGCTGGGCGCGGACGGCGCCGTGCTCGGCGATCCCCGCCGCTAAGAGCGCCTCGACGAACGGCGCCGCGGAGCCGTCACAGCCTGGCATCTCCTGTCGATCCACCCAGACCTCGCAGTTGTCGATTTGCAGCCCGGCCAGCGCCGCCATGACGTGTTCGACCATGTCGACGCCCGCATCGCCGGCGCACAGGGTGGTTCGCAGTGGAGTTTCCGTGTGATGGGCGATCGTCGCTTCAACGCGCGGGGCGCCTTCCAGGTCGCGACGGACGAAGACGATCCCGGCATCGGGCTCGGCGGGGCGAAACTCCATACACACCGCCTGGCCGCTCCAATATCCTCTCCCCGCAACCGAAGCCGCCGCCGAGATCGTTCGCTGAGGGCGTGTTGAGTACATCCGCAAAAAGCCAGTCGTCCTTGACCAAAGAAGAAAAGAGGAACCGTTGCCCAAGCGGCCGTCCCTGGCCGGCTCGGGCTGCTTGTTGTTATCGCCTAGGCTGCGGCGGGTAGGGCCTGACGCCGACACCCGGCCTGTTGTTTGACCCCGGCGCCGTGCGGGCGCGCTGATTCAGGCTATCCAGCACGACTTGCGTGATGTCGAGGCCCCGGTTATACCAGACCACCGGTCTGTTGATGTAGCGTAGGGTTTCTTCAGGCTGCCCGGCGTCGACCTGCCCGCCGTTGAAACGCAACACCATCGCGATGCCGTTGCTGGCACAGTAGTAGTCGACCTCCTGGATAATCTCCTGGTAGACTTGGTGGTAGATTTTGGCCTCGCTTTCAAGGAACTCCCTTCTTCGCAGTTTGACCTTGATGGCAAGGTTGGCGTTACTTCTTGCGAGGTCCTCTTCGATGGTTTTGTAGTCGCGCGAGCCCTTGCGAAACCCCTTGAGCTTCTCGCTGAGCTTTTGGATCGCGTCGCGTTCGGTCTTGACCCAGGCTTCTTCCCGTTCGACGTTGTTCTTCATCTCCCCCATCATCCCCTTGAAGCGGCTGTACTCCTTGAAGATGCGACTCACATCGAGCAAGGCGACGATCGGGGCGCTGCGCGTGGGCCGCATGGCGGTGCGGGGCGGCGCCTGGCCGGCGACCCAAGTCGCGGCAAGGCTGGTCGACAAAATCGCGGCGGCCAGTACGGCCAGTAGATGGGACGTTTTCACGTTCAGCCTCCTTGCTGTTTTAGTCGGTCCTCCCTGACGCGGCGTGCTCCCGGACTGGGAGCCGCCGTACCGACCTGGCCTTTCGGCTTCTCAGAATTGGGTTCCAGGGAGGCGGTATTGTGCCCGCAAGGGCCGTCCGGGTAAAGGTCAGTATTGCGTGCCGGACGGAAATCGCATAACTTACTGTCAGGCAACGACTTAGCGCGACGCCGAGACCGCCGAAGAACGCTGCTTCGACATCGCCATTGCGGGCCGAGATCGCGAATGCCGCGGAAGTACCCCTCGTGTGGAGGGGAAACCGTCACCTCGGGCTTGACGGGTGGTTGGCGGCTAAGCGCAGTGATGTGCCAGCCCAGCCGCACAGGGGCATCGCTTCGCCTTGCCCCAACCACCCCACCTGCCATTTCAGCAGCGACCGACCACCGGCCTGTTCTCCGCCGGCGATTTCGGTGGCCAGCTTGGCCAGCCTCAGACGCAATTGTGGTTGCACGTGCACCAACTTCGTCGACAACCGCTTCACGCCGCGACTGTTCACTTCCGCCGTGCGCGACAGACTGCCGAGGAACGCCACCGTCAGCACGAAGTTGCCGTCCGCGGCGCGGCCCAGCAGCGGATGGAACGTCTTGGTCAGCAACTCGGCCCCGCCGCGTTCGACGGCCAGAAACGTTTCGAGCCGCGTGGTGATGTAATAGCGGCCGTCGGTCTCGAGAACGTAGCCCGTCTTCAGCAGCATCAAACACCGCCCCCGGACCTCCCTCGGGAACAGCGGCCCCTCGTACGTCCCCTCGCCGTAGACGATGTGCAGGTCGTGGCTGCGGTAGAGGAACTCCAGTTTCGCCTGCGTGCCGTCGGGTTCCGTCAGTTGGTACGTGTCGTCGTCCAATTGCCGCAGCCGCAGCTTCGTCATCTTCAACACTTCCCAGATATTGACCACGACGTCCGGATGCCGAATCAGGAACAAGTACAAATTCGGATCGCAGTCGATCACGCGAGTCGGCATCCGGCGAAACACGCTCACGTTCGCCAGCACCGACTTAACCTTGGCCATGGCCGCGGCGTCGAGCTGTTCAAACGGAATCGACCGCACCGCACTGAGGCGAGCCGATTTGCGCGTCGTGGCGCGCAGCGGATCGCGTCTTGGCGAAAACGGGGCATCAGCCACCAACAGCCGGCTCGACGCCAACACCAGCGCCAACACCAATACGCTGCGGGCGAGCGTCGCCCACCGTACGGAGCCTCTTTGCTGCGGCGCGTTGCCGACCGGCATCGCGCCGCGCAGCAGCGTTCTCATATCCCCCCCTTGGCTGAACCCCCTCAATTGCCATCAGCCATGCCGATTTTATCGGTACTCCTGATTCTTCGGTTGGCGTCGGCCGGTCCGGTCAGTCAATTTCGGCGGATCGCAGCGACTGCCGTCATGCTGGGTGAGACAGGTGGACTAGGGAAGAGAGCGAATGATGAATGATGAATGATGGGGAGGAAGGGGAAGGGGGAAGGCGGACGGGGGTAAGCTGATCGCTGAGACGTGAGGGCAGCGGCCGGTGGGTAGTGGATCGTGGGCAGATGGCAGGGCTCATCCGTCATTCATTTTCATCCTTCATCCTTTATTCATCATTCATCATTCTGCCTTCCTCCTATCCTTCCCCCAACACAGCTCTTGCCGCATGGGGGCGAATCGCGGACAATGCGCCGCCCTTGGGAGACGCCAAACCATGCGCGGATGGAAAACCTTGCTGGTCGTCGGCGTGATCACGGCCGGGTTGTTTGCCCTGACGGCCGGACTGCGGAAACCGTACGCCTATCTCGCGGCCGAGTTGTCGCGGCGGCTCAACGGTGTTTCCGACTGACTACTTCTGAAACACCGCCTTGATTTCCGAATGCAGGCCGGGGAACTTTTCGAGGAACTCGACGCGTTGCCGGTCGAGGGCTTCCTGGCGGCGTTGAAAGTCGCGGCGATTAAACAGCTTCTCCGGGTGCAACAAGATGGAATCGACCGCACGGATCGCCTTCGGCACCGTCAAGCCGGTTTTCGTCGATAGTTCCCAATCTTCCAATCCGCCGCGCAACAGGGAGTCGAGCACGCCCATGGTGTCGCCCAGCCGGATGTCGCGATAGCTCGCGCCCTCGCCGATCCATCCGGTGTTCAGCAGGTAGCAGTTGACGTGGTGATTCGTCTTGAGGATGTCGTAGAAGAGGTTGGCATGTTCGGCCCGGTCGCCGGCGATAAAGGGATCGTAGAAGAAGACGTTCTTGATCTTTCCGGCTTGGGTGGGATCGCCGGCGGAAGACTCCATCGACTGTCCGAGCACCATGAACGCGGCCGCCTGCTCGTGGGTCAGCGTCGCGATGGCGGGGATGATGGCCCCGCGGGTGATGATGAACAGGTTATCGACGCGCTCGGCGTTGATGTTATCGCCGGCGTGCATGAAATCGCGCCGCTCGATGACCGCCCGGCCATTGCTGGTCAGTTCGAGGTTGAAGAAGTCGAACGCGCCGTCTTCTTCGACGTGGACGTTTTCGAGGAACGTTCGCCGCTTCAGTGCACCGTAGTAAGCCTCCACCTGATCGGCGGGGTTCAGGCCGTCGGTTTTCACGAACAGCCCGCCCACCTCGAAACCGCGAAACGTCCCGTCGCGGTACAGGATGCCGCCGTCGTCCTGAATGAGCCAGGATCGCTCGTGACCCTTTCGGGCCAGCACCTTGCAGGTGGTGCTCGTCTTGCCGTTAGCGCTGAGCGCTACAAACAGCGAGAAGCTGGTCGCATACGGGCCGTGGGCGGTCTCCAGCGTGTCCTTCCGGCAACCGGCGTGCAGAAACAACGCGTCGCCGCCAAGCTTCGCGCGGTAGTTCTCGCCCGTGAAAACCCCCTTCTTCCACTCGCCGAAGTAGTTGCTGTTGCGGACGATCTTCACGAGTTTGCCGTCGGGCGAATGCGCGTTGCGGATCGTGATGCTCTTCTCCGGCAGCTCCTTGTCCTTGTTCTGCTCGAACTCGTCGTCGAAGAACATCAACACC
>JAUWWA010000085.1 GCA_030617125.1 Pirellulales bacterium
AAGTCCTTTCGTGGTAAGGCGTTGGAGTTTTTCGACGCCTTTTGGGATCGTAATCTGGGCAACTTCTCTGCGTAAACTGTTTTCCGGCAAGCACTTGCACATAGCACTCCCCCCAACAATACTGCCGGCGAAATGACCAGCACGGCCGCCCAGCGACCACCTACCCTGCCGCGCGGAACGGCCGTCCGACAACCTGCCGTCGCCGGCGCGCCAGCCGCCCCGCGGTCCACGCCGATCGCTGCTGGCAGCCGTCTTCTCCACCACCGCCGCACCCCCTCTCAACGGTCACGCACTTGGCATGTACTATTGTCTATTGTAGACTATTGTACAGGTCTCGCCCGGTTTGTCAAGCCCAAAAAGCCGGCCACCGGCCGCTCATGTCGGTACACCAGGGCACTGCTTCGGCGAAGCAACGGCACACGCTCCAAGCCGCAACGCCCGAAGCTGGGGCGCCCGGCGAGCCACGCGCCGCACGCTGCGGCACTCGTCCGCCACGCAGTTACTCGAGAATGGCTACGACATACGAACGGTCCAGGAGCTTCTTGGTCACAAGGATGTCCGGACGACCATGATCTACACCCACGTCTTGAACCATGGCGGAAGGGGGGTTCGTATTCCCGCCGATAGTCTATAGATCGCGAAAGCAGGTTGCGTGTTATACCGAAAACCGGATAAGACCGCCTGATAAACGGGTGCGGATTGCGAACCTCTTGACACCCAAGGACTTGTTTGGCGAGAATCAGGAAATCCCGAAGCGTCTTGACCTGCCCCCACGGTGGATACCAGTGTCTATGTTAGAGTTCCGAGGAACTCAGCCCTGGTTACCCGCTGGAGCGTAGCGGAAGCGGGCAACCACGGCTGGACCGCCTCCGGGGCCGGAGGCCGATAGCCCAGCGAACTGTGCGGCCTTATCGTGTTGTACTCCCAACGCCACCGTTCGATCAAGACCTTGGCTTCTTTCGGCACCGCTGGCAGAGCGGCCAGTCTGCCATCAAGATAACACAGGGGTTGGACAGGTCCTGTCCAAGCTCACGAGAAATCCCCAGGGTGACCGGGTTAGAGCGTGGAAACCACCGAAGACGGGCACTTTGGCGCGATGTGCGTGGCGCTGCTGGCAGTCGGCGCCTTGGCCGGCCTCATGGCCCACAATCCGCTGCCGCCGGCTACGGTAGGTGCGGCGGCATACACGGTGTTGTGTGTGGCAAAGGGATTCGAGGGGTGCATCAAGTCCATGGGCCGCCGTCACCGGCGCCAACGCTGGTCATGGCGATCCTTAGATGCGCTTGGAGGGAGTTGCAATCTGATGATGTCGCACAGCGTGTAGCCGGTGAAGACAAGGCGGCTCAGACCGGCCCGGAGCAGGCGTTCGAGCAGATCCCGCAGGGCTTCCGGCTGTTGGAACGGTTCACCGCCGGAGATGGAGACTCCGTCGATTTTGTTTTCCAGGGCTAGGATTTCAGCGGCTAGTTGCTCGGTGTCGCATTCATCGCCGCCGAGCGGGTCGTGGGTCGCCGAGTTGAAGCGGAAGGTAAATTCGTCGAGATAGTAACCCAGATGTTCGCGACTGACCCGCCCCTGGTGCGTGCCGAGAAGCCGTCGTTTCAGCAGCGAGGCCACCAAATGGACGCCGGGAAGCAGTTTGGAGGCCGTTTCCACATGCTTCTTTTGGACGATACGATCGTGAACGTAGCCGTATCGCGGCAAAACCAAGTAGCTATTCAGCCCGTCGGTTCGAACGGTACTGCCTGGCTCCACCACATCGCCGACGAAGCCACACAACTGGTTAGCCGTGAAGTCGCCGACTAGCTTGTAGAGTGCGTGAAACGCACCACATGCCTCTGCCAGCATCCGTCGGGCCGACCAACAAAGCAGCGTTCATGGCAAAGGCGACCTTTCGAGCCAGTCCTTCTAACCATTCCGGCGGAATCTTCGACTCACGCCGTCCGCCCCGGTCGAAGCGGGATTGGGAATCTCGAAGCGGTAGCCAATTCCCCTGATCGTGCGAATGAACGTCGGGCGGCCGGCGTCGGGTTCGATCTTGCTGCGCAGCGTCGTGATGCACCGGTCGACGCTTCGAGTGGTGACGATCACCGAACGGCCCCAGACGGAATTCAAGATATCGTTGCGCGTCAAGGCGCGGCCGGCCTGCTTAACGAGATACTCCAGCATGTGGAATTCCTTTGCGGTCAGGGGGATCTCCACACCGCCCGTCAACAGCCGGTGCGATGCGATGTCGAGTTCGCAGTCGCCGAAACGATAGACATCGGACACGGTCGCTTTGCTGCGGCGGAGAAAGGCATCGGCCCGGGCGAGTAATTCCCGAATGCTAAAGGGCTGGGTCACGTAGTCGTCGGCGCCCAGTTCGAGCCCGCGGATAATGTCTTCCTCCTGGCCCTTTGCCGTGAGCATGATGATCGGCATCTGGAGTCCCTGCTCGCGGATCACCCGGCAGATTTCATACCCGTTGACCTTCGGCAGCATGATGTCCAGCACGACGAGATCCGGCGGATCGGCCAGTGCCGTCTCCAGGCCTTGCCGGCCGTCTCGCGCGGTGCGGACGCCAAAGCCTCGCGAGCGGAAGTTGTCTTCCAGGCCGCGAAGCATGGTCGAATCGTCTTCGATGATAAGGACCGATGAATCTGTCATCTTACTCCGGCGGCCTCCGTTGAACTCCGCGACCGGGCCGCCGCGGAGGGGATGCTCAAGGTGAAGCTGCTGCCGTGTCCCGGGCGGCTGGCCACCCGTACCGTGCCGCCGTGTTCGGTGGCGATGAACCACACAATGCTCAGACCCAGGCCGCATCCGCCGCCGCTGCGCGAGAGCTGCCCATCGACCTGGTAGAAGGGCTTGAAGACACGTCTCGAAGCGGCCCGGGAAAGTCCTACCCCGTTGTCGCTCACCTCGAAACATACCTGCCGGTCCTTGGCGTAGACCTTCAAGGCGATCTGTTTCTCGTCCCGAGAGTACTTGTAGGCATTGTCCAGCAGGTTCAAGATCGCCGTGGTCAGGGCGTCCCGGTCGGCGAGGATTGCGGGCAGGTGTGGGGCGATCTCCCATTCGAATCGGCATCCCGGCGCGGCGAACCGCTCGCGGACCGCCTCTGCGGCGTCGTTGGCCACCTCCGCGGCCGTGATCTCCTCGAACTCGAAGGCATGCCTGTTTCGCTCCATCCGCGAGAATGCCAGGAAGTTGTCGATCAGGCGGCTGAGCCTGAGGTTCTCCTTGGCCACCAACTGCAAGTACTCGCGAGTCTGCCGCGAGTCGAATTGCTCCGCGTCCAACAACGTATCCACCAGCACGCGCATCGAGGCAAGCGGCGTTTTCAGTTCGTGGGAAACTGTAGCCACCAGGTCGTTCTTCAGCCGCGTTAGTCGCAGTTGCCGCCCAAAGGCCCTGGCAATCAGCGCGGCGAGAATGGAAGTGGCGGCGATCACCAGAACGCCGGTCCACAGATAGGCCACCACCTGCGCCTCGGCGGTTGAATCCACAAGCGTGCGATCCTCCAGGGCCAAAGTGAGCCGCCAGTCGGGCAGATGCCCTCCGGCCGCAAGCGAATCGACCACCGGCTCGGCGGAAGGCTCGGCGCCGGGAGGACACAGCGCAACGCTTACACCCGGCGGCAACGTCCCTTCCTCCATGACTGACCGCAAGTGCCGCAGAATGCTCGCCGTGCGGAACAACGCGACCATGCGACCATCGCGACAGGAGAGCAGCCAGAGGTCGGGCAGCCCGGCGGCATGTAGACCACCACCGCGAAGGTCTCTGCGTTGCGGCGGCGAGGGATCCGAATCGAGGAATCTCTCGGCAAGATCCTCCGCCGCGAGCGTGGGAAACCGGACACCTTCGGGCAATAGCGATTGCACTTCCTTCATCAGGAATCTGCGTTGCGCCGCGGCCAACCCGGGCGTGTCGTAGTCCGACAGCCGCCGTTTCAACCGATCGGCCGTCTGGCGGAATCCGGCATGGGAAGGACCGCCCATCAATTGCAGGGCTCTAAGCGCGGCATCGGCGCTGATCAGCCGGCCTTGCCGATCGGCGGCCTGCCGATACTTCTGCCGGCCGAGTACGTCGGTCAGCACTCGGATTGCCTCCTCGGGGCGTCCGGCTTGGGCCAGGCACCGCGCCTGTGCCTGTAGCGCCTGAGCGGCCAAGTTATTATCGGAGGTCTTCTCGGCAATCGCGGCATAGGCGCTCGCCGCCTTGTGGGGGTCGTCTTGGACGTATTCCAGCCGATTGGCCGCCGCCCAAGCCGGCTCCCAGTCGCCGGGTTCGCTGCCGCGAATGGGCAAAGCAGCGGGATAGGCGGGCCGCCCGTCGGCCGTGTAGCAAACCACGCTGTCGGCGAGTTTCAAACCGGCGCACTTTGCGAAGGCGGCCGAGGCAGGCGTTTCTCTGCCGAGCCGCTCCAACAGATCCACCTTTTCGCGCAACGAACTCTCCAACCGGTCCCGTGCCATGGCCAGGTGGCCCCGATAGGCCTCGGCCAGCCGTTGACGGGCCGCCAGACCCACGTTCTGCACGGCGGCGTTCATCAACCACAGCACACAGGCCGTGGGCACAAGAACCAGCAACAGCAGCAGAGGCCACAACCCCAGGTTGCGGCCTCTGCCGGCCGTGGACCAGCGATACTTCACGCTCAGCCTCACTTCACCTTGTAGGTGTCGATGATCGCCCGGTCGAATTCCTTGCGGAAATCGTCGAGCTGCTCCGGCGCGATCCTCACCACAAACATCGACGCGGTCGACTCACCGAGTACACAAGTGCCGTATACCACCATCTTCCGCTGGCCGTCGACACAGTCCGACAGAAAGCTCACCGCCGGCCGGCCGGATACTTTGCACTCCTGCCAACTGTCCTCCCGCACCTTGAAGTCCTTGAGTCGCTGTTTGCAATCGGGAATCATGGCCTCCGCCAATGCCCGGGCGGATGCTCTCTGTTCAGGCTCGAACTGGTCGAGCTTCTTGGCGGCCAGAACGCTGACCGCCTCCGCATCTGGATCAAGGATACTTACCCCGGTTTTCGCCTTCTTCGCGGCGGCTGTCTCCTTGTAGAAATACCAACCCGCGGGGGCCTCCAGGGAGAACCCGAACTCGTTGTCCTGGTACTTGTTCGGGTCGAGTGGCTGGATGGCGGACAGTTCCACAGACACTCCACCGGCCTCGAACTTGACCGGGTAGCGTTTGGCGTCGGTGGAGATCCAAAACGTTTGTCCTATGTTGAGATCCAGTTTGTAACACTCGAACTGGCCCGCCGGGACGGTGACTTTTTCCTTGGCCGTCACCTCTGCCTCAAGTTTCAGGTCTCCCTCTCCAAAGGTCACAAAAATGGGCACCTTGCACTTGTAACCCTCCGCCAAAGGCAGCCGTCGGAACAGGTGTACGCCCTGCTCATTGTCGTAGACGACATGATCCAAGTCCACCTTTCGCACCGATTCCTTGCCCTTGCCTTTGGTCTTGTTGGTGATCGTCACACGCTCGGGCGTGTAGTCGGCCACGAAATGGCCCAGCAGCGAATGGTTGAACAGGCTGCTGATCGGCCGAAACGTGTCGTAATCGACCAGCACACGGCTGATCGCCCGGTTGGCGCCGGCGCCGATGTCCCGGCGGCACTGCAATCGCCAAACCTTCTTCCCTTCGACCTCGACCGAGTCTGCTGAGTAAATGAACGTTCCGAGCTCCATGCCGGCGGCCAGCTTCACCACCATCTGAAGCACCTCGCCATCCGGCCAGGGCACGCCGAGCAACTCCAGGTCGCCGGAGACGTGCTCTCGGGCCTTGGCGACGAGTTGCTTCTGCTCGGGAAATCGCTCGATCAGGTCCTCGAACGTCTTGGCCGCCTCCGCCTTGTCGCCCTTCTTGAGCCGGCAGGCGCCCAGGCGGTACAGGGCTTGGGCCGCAATTGGCCGGTTGGCCTTGTCGTCGGCGACAATCTTGGCGTAGATCTTCATCGCCGCGTCGAGATCGCCCACCGTCTCCTCGGTGTAGATCCCCGTCTCCAGCAGATCGGAGACCGACTGGGCGACTGCCGCGGAACTGCTCAGCAAGAGCACTGCCGCGATCGCCGGAAAAAGAACCTTCTTACACATGACTGAACCTCCTTCAAATAGGGTAACGAGTGAACGCGGCTCGTCAAACCGTTTCGACGACGCCGAGGCCAATCATACCCCGCCAATGTGACGATTTTGTTACCGCCGGGTCCCGTTGGTGTCCTTTTTCCGGCATGGGGCCGCCGCCACGCGGGGCCGGCGATCTTGGCTGGAGCCGAAGGCGGCGAAGAAAAAGTCTCAGATTCCGCCCGGGCGCGTTATATCTCGGCCCGGACCGAGCCTCTGTTAGTGGGAAGTACCCTCGCGTCGGATCGGCCGGCCGTTGGCCATTCGACTTCCCGGCGTGAAACCATCCAGCGTAACTCTTTGTTAGGAAAGGAGTTAAATCAATGAATCGCAGTTTTCTCGTACTCCTCTTGGCGATCGGCGCGATTCTGTCGGGCGGATTCGCCCTGAACGAAACCAAAACCGCTCGCCGAGTTTGAGGCGTGGATGAAAAAACAAGGGCACTGAGCACTTGCCAACTACTGCTTCGAGCGCGCGAGCAATTATGAAAGGACCTGAAAATGACAAAGCAAAGAATGACGTTGAGCTTGGCGTGTGTCGTCGTCGGCTTGGCTGCCTGCGTGTGTGCCGCCGAACAGATCGACCGAATCGGCAGTGCTGGTTCGGACAAACGCGGCAGCAAGCTACGGGTCGGCACTTATGACAACCGGGCCATTGCGGTGGCCTATGCACACTCGAAGTACAATCCAATCGGCAGGAAGCAGCAGGAGTACAAAAAGGCCAAGGCTTCGGGTGACACGAAACGGGTCGAAGAGATTGAACGTTGGGGTCCGAAACATCAGCGACAACTGCACCGACAAGGCTTTTGTCGGGTCCCCGTCGACGACCTCTTGGCCCACGTAAAGGACAGACTGCCTGAAGTCGCGCGCAAGGCGGACGTCGATGTGATCGCCTGGGGCTGCGACTATTCCGCACCTGGTGCAGAGGTGGTGGATATCACCAGGGAGATTGTGTTGCTCTTCTCTCCGTCCGAGAAGACGCTGCGCACCATCGAGCAATTGAAGACGAAGAAGCCGCTCGACCTTGACGTGGTTGAGCAGCACCACGAGGATTGTGGTAAATGATCAGAAT
>JAUWWA010000203.1 GCA_030617125.1 Pirellulales bacterium
CAATCACCTCGTCGGTTCCGACCTTCACGCCGCCCTGTTCGCGAATGGCGAGGATCGAGCGCACCAGGTGCTGGTTCGTGCCCATGCGCCCCGTTACGCCGTTCATGATAATACCGATCCGATGTACTTTCATCATCACCTCTCGCTAGCGAAGTCCCTTAGGTATGTTTTAGGTACGCCTCTTTGATGTTTTCCAGAAACATCGTTTGATCCTTTGCCCAGTAGCGATGGGAAAAGATCTCCACCTCAATGAAGCCGTCGAAGCCTGCGGCCTCCATCCACCCGCGGATTTGCGGGACGTTGATGCAGCCCTCGCCCATCAGTCCGCGGTCGTTGAGCAGGTCTTCCGTGGGAGTGCGCCAATCGCAAACGTGGAACGCAAGGAGCCGTCTCGTGCGGCCGGAACGCTCGATCTCACTGTTCAGCGCCGGGTCCCACCAGAGATGATAGACGTCGACGACCACGCCCAGATGCGGCGCGCCGAGCCGGTCGCAGATGTCGTTGGCCTGGCGGATCGTGTTCACGGCGGATCGCGTGTCGGCGTACATCGGGTGCAGCGGCTCGATGCCCAGCTTGATACCGGCTTGTTCCGCCCGATCGAGCACGGCGGCGATGCCGTCGGCGATTTGGTTGCGGGATTCTTCGAGCGGTTGTCCGGGCACCGCGCCGCAGACCAGCACGATCAGCGGCGCACCGAGCGCTTCGGCCTCGTCGACGGCTTTGAGATTATCGTCGACGGCGGCGCGGCGGCCGGCGGCGTCGGCGGCCGGAAAGAATCCGCCGCGGCAGAGCGAGAAGACCTCCATGCCGGCGGCGCGGAGGTTCAAGCCGACCTTGACGATGTCCCGCCCGTCGAGCCACTGCCGCCAGACGGTCACCCCCTTCATCCCCGCCGCCGCGTAGCGATCGGTGGCCTCTTCGATCGACCACGGCTTGGTCGTAATCGTATGCACACAAAGTCGGGAGAAGTCGGTAAGTTGCCGCGCGCACATAAATAACGTCCTCCGTTGAGGATCATCCGTTCCTTGTGGATTTCCGTTGTAGAAAGGATTGGTGGAGTTTGAGGAATAGTATTGCACAAAGGCGACGCGTCTCCATCTTATCACGTTGAGCAAGTCAACCACAACCACCCAAGGAGGACAACGTTTTTGCTTCAAATGGGGTGCTGTTTTGCGGCACGCCGGGAGAGCGGAATGACGAATGACGCGGGACCAATGCCGAAAAATCGGGCTGAGACCTACCCAAACCGGCCGCTCGCTACATGCACAAGCGTCACAAGTTGAACCGCGAAGAGTGGCTGCGGACGCCTGCGGCGCCTGACCTGCGGCCAGACCGGTTACCCGGCCCTTGGGGTTGGGGTGGGTTGACGGCCCGTACAGCCGGTGAGAAAATGATTCTCGCGGTTGCAGAGAGAATCTTTCGTGCAACCGTTTCGGCGATCGTTTCGGCGATCGTTTGGGATTGTCCCGGAGTGTTGCGCGTTTTGGTACAAACCGTTTTCGCTGCCAATGATGAGGAGGTTCCCCCATGCACCGGTACGACTTTCGGAGCGTCGCCTTTCACGCTTGCACCAGGTCGACAGCGGCGGTCACGCTGCTGCTTCTTTCGGCGTTGGCGCCGTCGGCTGCAACTGCGGCGGCGGCCGCACGGCGGCCCAACGTGATCCTGCTGATGACCGACGACCAGGGTTACGGAGACCTTGCCTGTCTGGGTGATCCGATCGTCAAGACACCGAACATGGACCGCCTGTACGAGCAAAGCACGCGGTTGACGGACTTCCACGTCGATCCATGTTGTGCACCGACGCGGGCGGCACTGCTGACGGGGCGCTACTCCTGCCGTGCCGGCGTGTGGCATACGGTGATGGGTCGCGCCTATCTCCGCGAAGACGAGGTCACCATGGCCGACGTTTTCCGGGCCGCCGGGTATCGAACGTGCCATTCGGGCAAGTGGCACCTGGGACACAACTTTCCCTTCCGCCCCGAGCACCGCGGGTTCGAGCAGTCGTTGATGCTCGGCGACGGGGGCCTGGCCACGCCCAACGACTACTGGGGCAACGATCGATTCGACGACACCTACTTCCGCAACGGCAAGCCCGTAAAGACCAAGGGTTTTTGCACGGATGTCTTCTTCGACAACGCCATGGATTTCATCCGGACCAACAAGAACCGGCCGTTCTTTGTTTATCTGCCCACCAACATACCGCACACGCCTTGGAACATCGCCGAGGAATACGCCAGACCGTACCGCCGACAGGGAGGCACGGCGGCCCGCCTGGCCCAGTTCTACGGTACGCTGACCAAGCTCGACGAGAACTTGGGGCGGCTGATGAAACTGCTCGAGCAGGAGAACCTCGTGGAAGACACGATCCTCGTGTTCCTCACCGACAACGGTTCCAGTGGGCGCGACCGAGGGAATTTCAACGCCGGCATGCGCGGCCACAAGCTTAGTGAGTACGACGGCGGCCATCGCGTCCCCTGCTTCATCCGCTGGCCCGGCGGCGGCATACCGGCGGGACGAGATATCGACCGCCTCACGGCCCACCTTGATCTACTGCCCACGCTGATCGAGTTGTGCGGGTTGGAGCACCCTCGCGGCGTGGCCCTGGACGGGATCAGCCTGGCCTCGGCCTTGAGGGGCAAGTCGGCCGACTGGCCCGATCGCAAGATTATTGTGGCCGTCAATCGTACCGACTTTCCTGTCAAGCACGCCAAGTACGCCGTGGTGTCCGAACGCTGGAGACTGGTCAACAACGACGAGTTGTACGACATGCGAACCGACCCGGGTCAGAGAAGCAACGTTGCCGCCCGACATCCGGAGGTCCTCGGCCAGTTGCGCGAGGCCTACCGGCAGTGGTGGAAGAGTGTCTCGGTGCGGTTCGGGGAGTACTGCGAACCGGTCTTCGGCGCCGAGAAGGCCAACTTCGGCCTGCTGACACTGCTGGACTGGCACGGCCCGGACGGCCGCCGAACCGCCTCTTCCTCACAAGACAGCGTCCGCTCGGGCGAAGTGCGCAACGGGTTTTGGGCGGTGCGGTTCGCCCGCGACGGCGCCTACCGCTTCGCCCTGCGACGATGGCCCGAAGAGGTCAATCGACCCATCACCGGGACAATACCCGGCGGAAAGGCCATCCGCGCCACCACCGCCCGGCTGAAACTCGGACAGATTGAGCTTTCCAAACCGATCGCCAAGGACGCCGTCGCCGTCACCTTCGACGTGGACCTGAAGGCCGGCAAGCAGAAGTTGCAGACCTGGCTGGTGGATGAGGAGTCGGGCGAGTCGCGCGGGGCCTACTACGTGTATATCAAACGCCTGGAGAAAGGAAAGGGTAAGTCCCCTGTGTTGAAGTAGTCGCTGTCTTCTGGAGGTTTTGGCGGTCGGCCGCAAGACCACAATACCGGATGGCAAGGATTGTTCGAGCAGTGCGAGGCGTCGTCACACAGTCCACGAAACGGCCCGCCTACGTGCCCATATTGGACCGATCCCCTTTTCCTCCCTCCCCTCAAATTGCTGCACCCCCCCGATGAGATCCGCCCTTGGGCGAGACGGACCGGACCTTGTCATGCGCCGTAAGTTGTTTTGAAATAACACGTTACACAACTGGATGTCTCGTTTTCGCGCTTCCGTACCCAGAAAGGGAAGAGCCTTTTCTGCGGATTATTCCGCACTTGGTATTGACCGACCGATGAAAGTGCGGTATAATCCGCACATCAGGAACCAACCGAGTCCAGGAGGCGACCATGCCGCGGTTTACGAAGGGCGAACTTGAGGTCATGCGGATCCTTTGGAAGCACGGAGAGTTAAGGCAGCCCGCAGGAAATAGTCTACCCGGGTTCGGGGTGGATCACGAGGCTCCATTTCGGGAGGGATTCGGAGCGTTCGAGACGGGCGGCGATGGGGCGGAAGGCGCGGGGCGAGAGGCGGACGCCGGTCTCGTAGACGCGGCGCGAGCAGATGCACGATCGGAGCCACGCCGCGCCATGTCATCGTCTTCGCCCATTCCAAAGCGGTGTTGACGGAGGTCAGCAGCGCGCCGTTCCAGTGGTTTTCCAGGATGCCCCAGCAGCGTTCGATCAGGTTGTACTTACTGTGATACGGCGGGTAGTACGCCAGTTCCAGTATTAGTTGGTGCCGGTCCGAGAACTTGACCAGACGCTTCATGAACTGCGTTCGGGAACTGGCGATTTCCGGGCCGTTGTCCAGATTGATCAACAACCGGCGCACGCCGGGATGTGCGGCTTGGCGATTGGCCCACCACAGTTCTAGACAATCCGCCACAAAGTCGCTGGTGTCGCGCGACGTGCCGAAGACCACGTTCAGTTGATCGCCATCGACTTCCAGAATGCCGGTGGGCGCGAGCACCGCGTCGGGATGCATGTCATGGTCCGCGGCCCGCACATGCTCCTGCCCCCGGCCTACACCGTGGCGCGAGAATTCACCGATCTTTACCTTGGCCTTGGTGTCGAGCGAGATGCGGAGAGTCTCCGCGTCGTGCGCGGCTTGCGTGTGGACTTGCCGCAGGTGGTCGAAGATGGCGTCGGTCTCGGGGATTTTTTTTGAGGCTTGGTCTTGCGGACCCGCCGCAGTCGGTAACCCAGGCGGTTCAAAATGTCATACACGGTGCGTTCGGCCGGCACGTGCCGCCCGCCGGCCGCTGTGTTGGCCGCGAGCCGCTCATGCACTGCGTTGGCCGTAATCCGTGTGTAGGCCAGTGGCGTTTGGAACTTCGGATCGGCTTGGCTCTCCGGCTCCACCAGCGAGTGAATCTCCTGCACCAGTCCCGGGTTCTGCTCTTCGGTCTTGCGGCGACCGCGTGTCGAGAAGCTCTCAA
>JAUWWA010000179.1 GCA_030617125.1 Pirellulales bacterium
CTGACATGCAATCGCGGTCAGATGGTCCTCATGCAGCAACCGGAGGTCCACTTGCACCCTCGGGCACAGGCCGAATTGGGGACATTCCTGGGGTATCGGGTGAAGAATCACCGCAATCGCTTCATGATCGAGACTCACAGCGACTACCTCATTGACCGAATTCGCCTCGACATCCGCGACGGCAAATACCTACGGGCTGGGGACGTAAGCTTGCTTTTCTGTGAGCGGGAGGGCGTGAGCGTGAATGTGCATCCCATCCAGATAGACGCGAACGGCAATCTTGTTGACACTCCCAGTGGATATCGGAGATTCTTTCTGGATGAGGAGAGGCGATTGTTTCAGGGATAAGGCATGTGTGCGCCGTGCTCGATGCGGACCATACGGACCATTTTTCTTCAAGAGTCGGCAACAGTTGTGTGGAGAACGCGTGCATGTGTGTTATCATCGACGCGAGCATTGCTTCCCATGTATTTGCGGTTCCCTGCGAAGCCGATTTCCAACCCCTGTGGGATTGGATTGAGATCAAGGATGGCAAAGTGGTATACGGTGGAGAACTGCATAAGGAGTTGAAGCGACTTGAAAAGACAAGGAGACGACTGATCCAGTTGTGGCGTGCAGGAAAGGCTTTGCAGATGCCCGACAAAGAGGTCTGCCAGAAGGAGAGAGCAGTCGTTGCGTCCGGGCAGTGCCGATCGGATGATCCCCATGTCATCGCACTCGCGCGCGTGAGCGGAGCACGCGTGCTCTGCACAAATGACCGCAATCTTGAAAAGGATTTCGGGAATCTCGACATTGTGCCTCGTCCCAAGGGGAAGATATACAAGAACGCAGATCACAAGCATCTGTTGCAACATAATAGAATCTGTGTAGGTAGACCGAAGCGACGATGAATCCTGATGACGATCGCTGATTGGCTTGCCGTGGACGCTCGGACCTGGACCCTTGCCCTGAACACGCTGCTGCTGGCCGGGGCGACCTGCGCGATCAGCGTGCCGGTGGGGACGACGCTGGCGTGGTTGCTCTTGCGGACCGATCTGCCGGGCCGGCGCGTGGGGGTCGCGCTTGTGGGCCTAATGCTCTTCGTGCCGCTGTACTTGCAAGCCGCCGCATGGCAGGCCGGGTTCGGCGTGCAAGGTTGGGCCACGCTCTCGCTGGGACTATCGCCGTGGCTGGATGGCTGGACCGGCGCAATCTGGGTCCACGCCGTCGCCGCCGTCCCTTGGGTCGTGCTGATCGCCGGCGCGGGGCTGCTGTTGGTTGAACCGGAATTAGAGGAGCAAGCACTGCTGGACGCCTCGGCACGACAGGTGTTCTTCCGCGTCACGCTCCGCGGCGCCAGCCCGGCAATCGGCATTGCCGCGCTTTGGGCGGCCGTAGCCGCCGCCGGCGAGATCGCCGTGACCGACCTGTTTGTCGTGCGGACCTACGCCGAAGAACTCTACACCCGAGCCGCCGTCGGGCCCGGTCTCGACGACGCGCCGCTGGGCCTTGCGCCAGGCGCGGTGCTCATCACTGCGCTGGTCGCCGTCGGGCTGCTGCTTGGTGCGAAGTTGCTGCCCGGGCGGCGGCCGATTTCGGTGCGCCGTCGCTGGGTCTTCCGTCTGCGAGCGTGGCGCCGGCCCGCCGCGATCCTTGTTGTCGCGTTGCTGTTGCTGTTGATCGGCTTGCCGCTGGCCAACTTGTGCTACAAGTCGGGTGTGCTGGTCACGCAGACCGACGCCGGGCGGCTGCGGAGTTGGTCGGTTTGGAAGTGTCTGGCTATCGTCGCGGCTAGCCCATGGCGGTATCGAAGGGAATTCGGCTGGTCGTTGGGGATCGGCGCGTTGTCGGCCACGGCGGCCGTGTTCCTGGCGACCGTGTCGGTCTGGACAGTGTTCGCCGTGTTCTCCACAAAACGCCCCCGGACTGCGGTGCGGGTGGTTATGCTGGTGCTTGTCGCCATCTGCCTGACGCTACCCGGCCCGGTGGTCGCTCTGGCGATCATCCGGCTGCTGAACCGGCCGGAGGTTCCGCCGCTGGTGTGGCTCTACGACCAATCGATCCTGGCCCCCTGGCTGGCGCTCGTCATTCGCAGTTTCCCGCTGGCGGCGTTGGTGATGTGGCATGCCTTGCGAACCATTCCGGAAGAGATGCTGGAAGTGGCGTCCGTCGACGGCGCCGGGCCGATCCGGCAGCTATGCTCGATCGCCTTGCCGTGCCGGCTGCCGGCCGTGGCCTTGGCCTGGGTGGTGGCCCTGGCCGTCTCGCTGGGCGATTTGGCCGCCAGCATCCTGGTCGTTCCCCCCGGGGTGACGACGCTGTCGATTCAGATATTCCGGCTGCTGCACTCGGGCGTGGAGGACCAGGTGGCCGGGATCTGCCTCGCGATGATCGCTTTGCTGGCCGCGACCGCCGCGGCGGCCGCGTGGCTCGCCGGCCGCTGGGCCCGAGGGCAAGGTCGATCTGATGTATAATAAAACAAATAGGCCACTTCCCCATGCAAAGCCGCGATCACTGGCCGCGGTTGTCCAGATAATGACGAGACAAGTCATTCTCATCGCGCTATTGGTGACGTGGCCTGCCTCGGCGTCGGCGCTGGATCGCGTGACGCTCAAGCGCGACGGCAAGCAGATCTACGTCGAAGGGCGGCTGCTGACCACGGCCCAGGACGGCGGCTTGCTGCTGCTGGGGCGCGACGGCGTGCTCTGGGCGATCCCGCCTGAAGAGAAGATCAAGCACACCCGCAACGACACGCCTTTCGAAGTCTTGTCCGCCGAAGAGATGTCGAAGCATCTGCTGGCCGAGTTGCCCGAGAGGTTTCGTGTCCACTCGACGGCGCACTACTTGATTCTCCACGACACGTCGCGGGCGTACGCGAAGTGGTGTGGATCGCTGTTCGAACGGCTGTACATGAGGTTCACGAACTACTGGAGCCGCAAGGGATTCGAGCTGACCGAGCCGAAGTTCCCGCTGGTGGCGATTGTGTTTACCGACAAGGCGTCGTATCTACGGTTTTCGCGGTCGGAGTTGGGCGACGCGGGCGAGTCGATTATCGGCTACTACAGTCTGCGAACCAACCGGATGACGATGTACGACCTGACCGGGTTGGAGGCATTGCGGCGTTTTCGAGGCAGTCGCGGCACATCCGCGCGGATCAACCAGATCCTGGCCCGGCCCGAGGCCGCGCGGCAGGTCGCCACAATCATTCACGAGGCGACGCACCAGATCGCGTTCAACTGCGGCCTGCACACCCGATACAGCGACTGCCCGGTGTGGTTCAGCGAGGGGATCGCCGTGTTTTTTGAAACGCCCGACCTGCGCAGCTCGAAGGGTTGGGGCAGCCTGGGCGGGGTGAACCTTTCGCGACTGATCCAGTTCCGCCGATACTTGCCCAACCGGCCTGTCGACTCGCTTGAGCGCTTGATCCGCGACGACAAACGTTTCCGCGACACGGAACAAGCCACGGACGCGTATGCCGAGACTTGGGCGCTGACCTATTTCCTGCTCCACCGTCGCACGAAGCAGTACATCGAATACTTGCAGATGCTATCGGCGAAGAAACCGCTCTTCAAGGACGGCCCGCAGCAGCGCCTCGCGCAGTTCCGGGAGGTCTTCGGCGAGACGGAACGGCTGGATGCCGAGTTCGTGCGCTACATGACGCGGGTGCGGTGATTTGCTTTGTGGGTTTGATTTTCAACCGGCGGCCAACTGCCGCTCCACCTGGCGGATCGCCTCGTCGACGTGCCAGGTCCGTTCGGCCATGTCGATTGACTCGCCGGCGGCCATCCAGCGGTCGACGCGCCGCTGGGCGGAAATCACCGTCGAGTGGCTGCGGCGACCGAAGAAATGGCCGATCTCGCTGAGCGCCGCCCGGGTGTGCTTCCGGGCGAGCCACATCGCCAGCATCCGCGGATGGCTAACGGCCTTGGCCTTGCGGTTCGAGTGCAGGCTGGCCGCATCGAGCCCGAAAACGTCGCACACGGCCCGCTCGATGTCGCCCAATCGCAGCACGCGACCACTGTTGCGGATCATCTCGGCCAGGGCCTCCTCGGCCATCGCCAGCGTAATCGGGCGCTCCATCGCCTCCGAGGTCGCCTGCAAGCGGCACAACGCCCCGGACAATTCCCGGGCGTGGCTCGTCAGGCGCGAGGCGACGAGCTGCTGCACGTCCGGCGGCACGCGGAGTTGCATGTTCCGGGCCATTCGGGCGACGATCTTCAGCCGCGTCGCGTAGTCGGCCGGTTCGACGCGGCAGACCATGCCGCCTTCCAACCGGGTGATCAGTTCGGGGCCCAAGTCGGGCAGCTCGGCGGGGGGGCGGTCGGCCGAAAAAACCAGTTGCCGCTTCTCCCGCAGCAGCGTATCGACCGTGTGCAATAGTTCGATCTGTGTCGCCCGTTTGCCGGCAAGGAATTGCAGGTCGTCGATGATCAGCAACCCGACGCCGCGGTATTTCCGCCGGAAGCTCGGCGTTCCGCTGCCGCGCAGCGCTTCGAGAAACAAAGTGGTGAACTGTTCGGCCGTTAGATAGATCGCCGCCATGCCGCAACACGACTTCCTTGCAGCGGTCCAGATGCCTTCCACCAGGTGGGTCTTGCCGACACTGGTCGGACCGTGGATCAACAGAGGCGTGATCTTGCCGGGAGTTTGGGCGGCTATTTGTGCGGAGGCGAACGCCAGTCGGTTCGAGTGGCCTTGTTCGAACGACTTCAACGAGGCGAACCTCCGCCGCGCAAAGCCGTTGGAAGGTTTTGCCGTCGACACGTCGCCCTGGGTGTCGTCGGCCGAAAGTACCTTCGGTGCCGGTTCGCCGTGCGGTGACGAGGCGTTCGACTTGCCGTCTTCGACGTCTTCGACCTTGGCGGCGGGCAAGTTGGCGTCGACGCGGAACACCAGTGCCGGCGTCTTCCGCAGGACGGTGGAGTACGCGTTTTCGATGTGTCGGCGGAAGTTCGTGCGAATCCAGTCCAGGAAGAAGCGGTTTGGCACGCCGATCGAAAGCGTCTGGCCGTCGAACTCGATTCGAGTGCTTGCCCCGAACCACAGCTCGAACCGTTCCTTGCCGACCTTGTCGGCTAGCGCGGCGCGCACCGCCGACACGATGTCCTTATCGTCCGTGGTCACTTTTGGCCACCCTTGGCGCGTAC
>JAUWWA010000233.1 GCA_030617125.1 Pirellulales bacterium
CCGCAAAGAGCCCGTCCTTGGCAATCCCCTCAAATATAGGGGGTCGGGATCCAGGACCGGCACAATCTACCCGAATCCACGCCACCGGGCAAGAGCAGTCGAGAAACCGGGACATGCCGCTTGTTGCACGTTTTCGCCCAAGATGTTTGCAGTGCCCCGATTCACCGGGGCTACCCGCGTAAATCGCCGAAAGACCGCATGAATGCGGTTACTACAAATGGGGGAAAGGTCGGCACGCCCCTTCTGGAAAGCCACCGTCGTGCGATAATGGTTGGAGTGCGTGGTTCTGATAGGGAGGCTCGTCGCGTGAAGCTGATCATCGCCGTCATCCAGCCGACAAAACTGGTCGCCGTTCGCGAAGCCCTGGAGAGGATCGAAGTAGAGCGCATGACCATCTGTGATTCGCAGGGGTTCGGGCGCCAGCAGGGGCGCACCGAAATCCATCGCGGCCGGGAGTCCACCAAATTGGTCCGGAAGATCGTGCTGGAGGTGGTCGTCAACGACGACTTTCTGGACCGGACGGTGGAGACCATCGCCGGCGTGGCGAGGACCGGCCCGGAAGGCACCATCGGCGATGGCAATATCTTCGTTCTCCCGGTGGAAGAGGCCGTTCAGGTGAACGACGGTGTGCGAGGCCCGGGCGCGGTGTAAACGCTAATGCCCCACCTCTTCCTCCATGATAAAGCCGCGACCAGTCGTCGCGGTTTTGCAGGGGGACTACCCTTCCTCGTCGGGCAACTCGGCGTCGGCATCGTCGGCGGGCTGCGCCGTGGTGTCGTCGACGATCGGGGCACCGGCCGCGTCGGTCCGGATCGGCGGAAGTCCGTAGCTTCGTTCGCCGGCATCCTCGTCGAGGAAGACTTCGTCCATCTCGGTGGTGTCGACGTTGCGGCGCAACAGCAGGTAAATCGCGCTAACGGCGGTCCAGAAGTAGCCGTAGAGGAAACCGACGGCCAATAGCTTCACGCAGCCGACCCAGAAACGGATCAACCATGCGCCGGCGGGGCCGACGTTGCTGAGTGTTGTTAGTGTTTCCTTTCCGGCAATGGTGTCGATTTGGTCGGGGCCGCAACCGTAGCCCGCGGCCCCGTAGGTCAAGGCGATCACGGCGGCGGCGAAGTTTTTGACCAGTAGCCAACTCAACATGCCGAACAGCGCGGCCACCAGCGCGTAGAACAGGTAATGCAACGGGCGCTGGAACACGTAGGAATAGGAGCGTTGCATGGCGTCGAAGCTGTCGGTCCCTTCGGTGCTGATGGTTGTCCACATCAGCGGCCATCCGAAGATCAGGCCCAACAGCAGCACGGCCATGATCGCGCCGGCGACGAGCGACACCGGCCAGGCAATTCCCGCCAGCAGAACGCCCCAGTTGAAATGCATGAGTAGTCCGAGGATCCAAATGGGCGCCGCCGCCAAGGCGACGCCCAGCAAGGGGACCAACGGCGCGACGAAATACGCCGGCCACTTCCGGCAGGCGAATCGCAAGGCGGCGGCCAGGGGAAGTCGCTCCTCGGCGGCAAGCTGCACCGCGGCGATGCGCGTGATGGCGCCGCCAAAGTACGCGCAAATAGCCAGCGAACAAAGCCCACACAACAGCAAGCAGGGGAGGCTGCGCCGGGTGACGTCTCGCTGGAACACGCCCCAGAGCGGCTGCGTCAATTGGACCCAGACTCGAAAGAAGGCGTTATCGACGTCAGCGATGGCCAGATCAGTCGTGTCGACCAGCTCGGGTGTGTCCGGCACCGCCTGATCGATCGCCACCCAGGGAGCCATGGTGGACGACTCGGTGGGTGACTCGGCCATCGGCCACACCCATTTGGTTGCCTCGAGACCGAAAACGGCCCCCAGCACGCTCCAGACGCACGCGGTCAGCAATACGGCCACGGCCGACAACAGCAGGACGCGGAAGCCGGTGGCCAGTCGAAACGTCCGAAAGATCGCCAGCCAGGGGCAGATCTCCGACCAGACTATCGTTCTCAAAGCAGAGCCGTTTTCGTTGTCATGCACCATGGCAGGAACCCCCAAGTACGTGTTCAGAACCACCCTGTTTCCGGCATTATAGGGGTTTTGGAGATTGTTGCAAGCACAGATGCGCCGGACGGTCGGCGCCGGCTCCACTTAGCTCCGGCATCCATGTCAAGGCACTGGCGCCGCCGTCTCCGCGGCGCCTGAACCGGTGGAGTCGCAGGCGGTCAATCCTCGGGGCTCTCCGGATTCTCTTCGGTTTCGCGCGGTAGGCCGTAGCGCTCGTCGAGCCAACGGCCCAGGTCCGTCAGGCGGCAACGCTCGCTACAGAAAGGCATTGCTGGGCTCTTCTGCGGATCAAATAGCTTTTCGCAGATCGGACAGCGTACCAATGCCATGGAAGGATGAGGGATGAAGGATGAATTGCTTCCTCTACTTCGATTTGCTCTTTTCTTTTTCCTTGTCTTTGCTTTTGCCCTTGCCCTCGCCCTTTGCCTTTTTGGCAGCCGCGGCGCCCTTTTTGTACGAGTCGCTTCGGTAGTCGGTTTTGTAGAAGCCCGAGCCCTTGAACATGATCGCGGCGCCCGGGCCGATCAGGCGGCGGAGCTTCTGCTCGCCGCACTCGGGACACTTCCGCTTCACCGCGGCCATGATCGACTGGAACAACTCGAAGCGGAAATCGCAAGCGTCACACACGTAGTCGTAATGCGGCATGATGGTCTCTACTCCTCGTGCTGCCCACGTACAGTAGTCGGGGTTCAGGGTTCAGGACTTCGGGGCAGTGGTTTGCAGCAAGATGCTGAACTCCGAACCCTCCTTTGGTTGCGGCTGGGTCGCCCTACGTGCTCTGTTCTTCTGTTTTCTCTTGGCCGGGTGCGGAAACAATCACCTGACTGGGCCGGACCACGCGGTCGTGGAGTTGAAAACCGGGCTGCGTGACGAGCACGACGGTGCCGGCGGGATGCTCGTCGCAGGGCTGCTGCGAGATGGCTTGGTGCAGGTGGGGATCGAACGGTTGGTGGAGCGTTTCGATTGGCGTGCAATGGTGCCGCTGGAACACGCCTTCGAACTGCTCGACGACGATTTTCACTCCCTCGAGCAGCTTCGCCGCATCGTGGTTCTTTTCGGCCGCTTCGATCGCCCGGTCCAGATTATCCAGCACCGGGAGCAGATCGCGCATCAGCGGCAAATTGGCATAGCGGCGGGCGTCTTGTAGTTCGCGAGCGGCCCGCTTGCGGTAGTTCTCCAACTCGGCCCGGCTTCGCAACGCGCGGTCTTGGGCCTCCTCGATATCCGCGAGGAGTTGTTCCCGCGACTCGACGTCGGCAGTTGATTCGTCGGCGGACGCTGCGGCCACGTCGGCGGCGAGGTCGTGCGCCTCGGCGGCGTCGAGGGCGGCTTCAGCGTCCGCGTCGGCGACCGGATCGGGTTTCTTCGGGCGGCTTTTCTTCGTCACGCTTTCCCCTCCATTGACCCCGGCGGATCAACTGGGACGAAAAGAGTTTTTCTTATATTTCCAACGTCAATTCGAATGCAAATACTTCTTGAGTTTTTTGAAGAACGTTTTGCGTTCGGGGGTCATGTCGACGTTCTCGAACTGCGCCAACTTCCTGAGGATTTCTTTGTGTTCGGCGTCCACTTTCCGAGCGACTTCAACGTGGACCTGCACAAGCAGGTCGCCGCGGTCGTGGTGTCTCGGATCGGGCATGCCTCGGCCCGGGATCTTGAAAATGTGGCCCGATTGCGTGCCGGCGGGAATCACCAACTCGTCGGTGCCGTCGAGCGTAGGCACCTCGACCGTCGCGCCCAAGGCCGCCTGAGAGTAGCTGATCGGGATCTCGCAAATCAGGTGCTGCCCGTTGCGTTCGAACAACGGGTGCCGGGTCACCTTGATGAAGCAATAGCAATCACCCGACGGTCCGCCGTCGAAGCTCGGCTCGCCCTCGCTTTGGAGCCGCAGTTGCGTATCGGTGTCGACACCGGCGGGGACGTCGACTTTTCGGGTGACGCGCTGGCGGACGTACCCGGCGCCGCGGCATTGGGAACACTTCTGGCGGATGACGGCGCCCGCTCCATGGCACGAAGGGCACGTGGTCCGCAGCGAGAAGATCCCGGTCGATTGGACGACGTGTCCGCGGCCGCCACAGTAGGTGCAAGCATCGGGGGGTCTTCCGTCCTTGGTGCCGGCGCCGGCGCAAGCGTCGCATTTCTCATGGCGATGAAACTGGACGATCTTGGCGGTGCCGTGGGCGGCCTCCATCAGGTCGAGGGTGATGTCGCAACGGATATCGGCGCCGCGCTGGACGCGTCGGCCGCGTGACTCGGCGCCGAACAGGTCGCCAAAGATATCGCCGAAGGCCTCGAAGATGTCGCCGACATCGTGGAAGCGCGGCGAGCCTCCGCCGGGCCCTTCCAGTCCCGCGTGTCTGAACCGATCGTATCGCGCCCGCTTCTGCGGGTGGCTGAGCACCTCGAAGGCCTCGGCAGCTTCCTTGAACCGGACAACGGCCTCGTCATCGCCGG
>JAUWWA010000348.1 GCA_030617125.1 Pirellulales bacterium
ACGCCAATCCTCGATCACCGCCACCCATGAACCCGCCTCACCGCTCGGCCTGCTGCGAATGAGTGCCATCGGCATAGGCGTTGCCGGCTCTTCCGCATGCGGGAGCAAGCCGGCCGGCAGCCGCACGGCCGCCCACGACGGCTCGACGCGTTGCGGCCGCGCGGCCTCGATGTCCCGCTCGCTGAATGGGCGCCTGGAAGCCGAGCCAAACGCCACGGCAACGACGGTCGAATCGTCGCCGGTTTCCGTCGTCGGCCGTTGCGGCGTGGGGAGCCGCACGGCCGGACGACTTCGCCGCACCCGAGCGGCCGACGGCCACGGCAGTCGCGGCGCCTGCGCCGGCTGCCCGACAACGGGCGCCGGGAAGGGTCGATCCGGAGCCTCGCCTGGCGGCGCGAACTCCGGCGCCGGCGGCAACGGCCCGACGCTGCCCGGCGTCGAGCGGCGGATCGCCAACTCCAGCCAGGCGACCAGTTGCCCCTGATGCGCAAAAGGCCGGCCGGCTTGCTGCCAGCCGGCAATGACGCGCTGCCACGCCTCGCGCCGCTTGAGGTAGGTTCCGTGCTGTTTCTGGAACGTGCGATGGGTCTGTATCCGGTAGCGTCGCACGAGCCGGTCGATGGCCGCCTTTTCCGTCGCGTCGAGTTGCTCCAGAATCGCAAGCATCGTCGTGCCCGGAATGGTCTTCCGCCGCAGCAGGTGGTGGACTCGCGTCCGCTGCCGTGCGGCCTCTTCAGGAGTAAGTGCCGCGGTGTTCGCCCGGTCCAGCCGCTTTTCCACCGACAAGAGCCACTGCTGCTGTCGGGCGCGATCCATGTGCCCAACACCGACGAGCACCGAGCGGACATCGCGCCGGGCATCGGCTGGCAACTCCGTGGCAGAAAGGGCCAACGCCGCACTGCTGAGCAATATCCACACCGGTTGCACTACAATCGCCATATTCGCGAGAATCCCAACGGAAAACGGCGCATACACTCACTTCATTCAAGTCTAGCGTGTATTTCTCACCAGCGTGTGCCACTGCCTGCCGCAGGGTAAGCAGTGCCAGCAAACTGCTGAAGGCACTGCTTTGCCTGAAGCACTTGAAGCGGTGCTGCGCATCGCGGTGTGCCGCTGCTTCGCCGGAAGCACTTCTACGGAACATCGGGCGGCGGCTGTTCCGGAAACGCTTCGATCCAGACTTCGGTCCATGCCGCACGAAGTTCGAGTGCCTTGGTCCAGTAAAGCAGGTAGTCGCAGTCCAGCGACTCTCGATTAGCTCGCAGAAGAGCGGCCGCGTCGGCACGGTCGATAATCCGCCCGGCGAGCAGCTTGTGCAGAATCATGTCCTCGCAACTGAGAACCGCGATTTCGACGTCGAGATCGGGCAGCCGGGTGGCAATCCGACGTTTCAGCGCCTGCTCGTGGTACGCCGAGGCGGCCAAGAGCAAGTCGATCTGCAACTCGACAAATGCCTCCGGCGGCTCGTACAACAGCTCAACAAGGTCGAGTTTCCCGAAGCTTGTGATCGGCGGGTCGTGCTTGATGCGAATCCCTGCCGCGCGAAGCAATCCCAGCACACGATGCGGGTCGTTTTTCCCAATATTCAACAGCAAATCGACATCTCGGGTGGCGCGAACGTGTTTCCACGAAGCCAAAGCGATGCCGCCGAGCACCGCCATCGGCCTGTTGAGCGGTTCGAGCGTGATCCAAACGTGCCGCAGCGCGCGCAATACGCCTTCAGCCGGCATCGCCGCCTCCCGATCGGTTGAACCGTTCGGCCATGCGCCGCACGGTTCGGTCGTGTTCTTCCATCTGCTCGGCGTACCACGCTCGGTAAGCGGCTTTCAGGTCGCCGTCGGGCCCGATTTCGCGGCGCAGGCCGGCCAGCAGAAACTGCTCGCAGGCGTTCATCAAGTCGACCCACATCGCGATGCACTGCTGCGATGTGGCGTCTTTGGGAACCGCCGGCGCCAATTCCGGCGGGGGGATCAGTTGACCGGGCATGATTGCTCCATCAGTATAGTGCTTCTCCCCATGACACGTCTCATTATACCGCCGCGGCATCACCCCCGCAACGCAGTGCGGAGGCGTTTGGAAACGGGTGCAATAGCAACGCTTGTCACTTCGCTGCCGGCACGGGTGCTTCGTCCTGGTAGATGGCCGGCTCGTCGACACCGTCGCCGTCGAAGTCGCCGACGGTCGGTTTGTCGTGCGGGCCGCCAAGTTGGAAGACCTTGTCGTGGGCGTCGAGGCGCCGATTGGCGTTGCTGTCGAGGTGCCACGTGCCGGCCCGGTACACGCCCACGTCGTCGATGCCGTCATTGTTGAAGTCGCCCACGACGGGCAGGTCGCCGGCGGCGCCGAAACGCACTTCGGCGTCGTCTTTGCTCCATCGGCCGTTGCCGTCGGTGTCGAGCATCCAGAGGCCTTCGCGGAAGATGCCGATCTCGGCCACCCCGTCGCCGTTGAAATCGCCGGCCACGGGTATGTCGCCGCCGGCGCCGTACCTAAAGACGTGGTCGATCAGATCGGTCCGCATTGTGCCTTGCGTGCCGCATCGCATGGTCCGCCAACCGATGGCGGCTTCGTCGGCCTCGGGCGGGAGGTTCTTGTAGCGGCCGGTCGGCCGGTTGCCGGCGTCGGGCAGACCAGGCTCGGTCTCGATCGCCTTTGCGTCGCCGAACCATGCCGGGCCGAAGATGCCGATGTCGGCCTTGCCGTCGCCGTCCCAATCGCCCACCACCGGCAAGTCGCCCGGATTGCCGAGCTTTGCCCAGAAGTCGTCCTGGTCCCAGACGCCGTTGCCGTTGAGGTCGATGAACCACACGCCGTCGATGAACACGCCGACTTCGTCGATCCCGTCGCCGTTGAAGTCGCCCGTGACGGGGATCGCGCCGGAGAGGCCGAATCGCAGTTTTCGCTGCGCGACTCCCTCGGCGTTGGCCAGGATCCACTGCGAATCGTCCACCGACCGGCCAGTCCAGGTTTCGGGGTCGAAGTAGCGGTTGGCCGTGTTGACCTGGGGGCCGGAACCGTCGTCGTTGCGGCGCGGATAGCCGGCGTTGATCACGCTGAGGTGCCAGGTGTATCCAGGCGGGCCGCTCGATCCGCCGTACGTCATCGGCACGACGATCTGCGGCGGTGGGAAGTATGCCGGCATCGGCATCGGCACCGCCATCGGCAGAGCGGGCGGTGTGGGTACCGGCGGGTCGGGTGTCGGCTCGGGAGGAAAGAACGGAATATCCTGGTCCACCAGGATCTCACTGAAGTTGTACTCGGTCGCCGCGTCGCCGCTGCCGACGTAAATGCCGAGGATCGCGTCGTCGTGCGGGTCGACCACAAGCATCGAGAGTTCGCTCGCGGGAACCATTGTGCCCAGGTTGACGGCGAACCC
>JAUWWA010000259.1 GCA_030617125.1 Pirellulales bacterium
CGCCGTCGGCCTTCGCCTCGTTATTCTGTCGAAATCCTCGACCGGCACGCCGATCGGCAGCGGCTCGGCGGTCGCGCCCGGGCTTGACACCCCCTTTCCCCCTCACCGCGAAGCTGTGTAAAATAGAGGGTTGTAGGAATCTGTCCCCCCAAGAGGTCGATTGTGGAAAAGAGCACTGCCCGCTGCGAGGGGTCCCGAGTGGAGCAACACGTTGGGGCCCTGGAGCGAGCGTTGGCGGCCGCCCGAGTCGCCGAAGAGAACCGCGGCCGCGACATCGCGATCCTCGACATGCGGGAAGTGACGCCGATATTCGACTATTTCGTCATCGCCAGCGGCACCAGCCGGCGACAACTCCACGCCATGAGCGAGGAAATCGACCACACGCTGGAAGACGACCTGGGCGACCGGCGGCTGGGGATCGAAGGATACGCCGAAAGCCGCTGGATCCTGCTCGACTACGGCGACGTCGTCATCCACCTGTTCGAGCCCGAAATGCGGGCGTACTATGCCCTCGAGCAACTGTGGGGGCACGCCAAACGCGTACCGTTCGAGCCGCGCGGCATTAGTGTTTGAGTTCTTGCGTTGACTCCTCTTGCCAATCCGCGCGCATGCTTGTAGATATGAGGCTGTTTGTACGGAGAGCAATTAGGGTTCAGGGTTCAGTGGTCAGGGTTCAGGATTTGATGGTCAGCCGTAACAGAGGGATGCTGATCCGTGGCGCGGCCTCCGGCCGCAACCGAACGGCGGGCGATGCCCGCCCGCTAAACATCGAGAGCACAAGCAGTTGGATCAAGATTGCGCGCACGGTGCGATCATCGTTCACCGGAAGACTTCAAATCCCCAAATCCCCAAATCCCTGAATCCCGAAATCCCTGAATCCCGTGTCAGCGTCTGACGCCCCGGCCTTCCCCAATGATCCTGTCTCTTCTCAAAGAACGTTTCCGCGACGCCCTGGGCGATCTGGCCGACGCCTCGCGGCACGACGAACTGCTGGATCTGATCCGCCGCGGCAGCGATCCGCGGTTTGGCGACTACCAGGCGAATTTCGCCATGCCGCTGGGCAAGCGGCTCGGCCGCCGGCCGCGCGACGTGGCCGCCGAGGTCGTCGACCGGCTCGACGTGGACGATCTGTGCCATGCGCCGGAAATCGCCGGGCCCGGGTTTATCAACCTCCGCGTCAAGGACGACTGGCTGATCCGGCGCCTTGCAGCGGCCGTCGGCGACGAGCGGCTCGGCGTGGGCGAAGTCGGATCGCCGCGAACCTACGTCGTCGACTATTCCGCCCCGAACGTGGCCAAGCCGATGCACGTCGGCCACATCCGCTCGACGGTGATCGGCGACGCGCTGTGCCGAACTCTCCGGTTCCTCGGCCACACGGTCGTCAGCGACAACCACATTGGCGACTGGGGCACCCAGTTCGGGATGATCCTCTACGGCTATCGGCACTTCGTCGACGAGGACGCCTATCAGGCGAACCGCGTCGAGGAGCTTGCCCGGCTGTATAGGCTGGTTCGGCAGTTGATGGACGAACGCGATGAAATCGGTTCCGCCGTGCTGGCCGAGACCGCCAAGCTGCACGCCGGCGATGAGGAGAACCTGCGGCTGTGGCGGGAGTTCCTACCGGCCTGCGAAGAGGAAATCGACGGCGTTTACCGAAGGCTCGGCGTTGCGTTCGACCACACGCTGGGCGAAAGCTTCTACAACGACCGGCTGGGCTCGATCGTCGACGAGCTGATCGAGCGGGGCATCGCCAAAGAGAGCGACGGGGCCATTTGCGTCTTCTTCAAGGGGCAAGACGTGCCGATGATCGTCCGCAAGCAGGACGGGGCGTTTCTGTACGCCACCACCGACCTGGCCACGATCCGCTACCGCATGGAAACCTTCCGGCCCGACGCGATCCTCTATGTCGTCGACCATCGCCAGGGGATGCACTTCGATCACGTGTTCGCCGCCGCCCGGCGGATGGGCCACGACCGGGTTGAGTTTCAACACGTCAGCTTCGGCACCGTGCTGGGCGAGGACGGCCGGCCGTTTCGCACCCGATCGGGCGATACCGTCGGCCTGGAAAGCCTGCTCGACGAGGCGGTCCGCCGCGCCGCCGAGATCGTCGCCGTGGGCGACGACGCCAAGCCCGACGGGCCGGAACTCTCCGCCGGGCAGCGAGAACGTATCGCCGAGACCGTGGGCATCGGCGCGCTGAAATACGCCGATCTCTCGCACAACCGCACCAGTGATTATGTATTTAGTTTCGACAAGATGCTGGCGATGAACGGCAACACGGCCACGTACATGCAATACGCCTACACCCGGGTGCGAAGCATCTTTCGCCGAGGCGACGTCGACATCGAGGCCTTGCGCCGCCGCGGCGTGCCGATCGTGTTCAGTTTGCCGGCGGAGCGGGCGCTGGGGCTCGAACTGCTCCGCTTCGCCGAGGCGCTGGACCTGGCCGTGCTCGACTATCGCCCCAACCAGTTGACCGGCTACTTGTTCGACCTGGCGAACCGCTACTCGACCTTCTTCGAGCAATGCCACGTGCTAAAAGCCGAGACCGACGCCCTGAGGCAAAGCCGCCTGCTGCTGTGCGACCTGACGGCACGCACGATCCACAAGGGGCTGGAATTGCTGGGAATCGACGTGGTGGAGCAAATGTAGAGGGCAGTTGGGGTGGGTGGTAGGCGTGTGAGGGGGTGGCACTTCATTGCCACCTCAGAATTCCAGGAGCAACTCCTCCAGCGGTCGTTTCGGCACGTGATGCACACCGTCGGCGTCGCGCCAGTAGTCGATCGCGGTCGGATCTTTCGTGTCTTCGAGCACAACCGTTTCGGCCGGGCGGCCCAAGGCGATCACCAGGACGATGGCGAAGCGGTTGGGGATGCCCAGCGCGCGGCGCAGCCCGCGGCGGTTGATCGAGCCGATCATGCAGCCGCCCAATCCCCGCTCCGCCGCGGCGAGCAACATGCTCTGGGCGACGATGCCCGGGTCGACGTTCAACCGGGTGGTGATTTCCGTGTCGCCGAGGATAACGATGTACGCGGCGGGGCGTTCGCCCTCGGCGGGACCCGGCCAGTCCCGCAACGCCCCGGCCCAGGCCAGGTGCGGGAAGATTGTGGCTGTCTCCTGCGGCGAGCAGGCCACCAGGTATTTCAGCGGCTGAAGGTTCGACGCCGATGGGCACAGCCGCGTCAAGGCGACCAGGTCGACAAGCGTTTGCCGCTCGATCCGTTCTTCCTCGTGAAACCGGCGATAACTACGGTTTGTCTTCAGCAATTGAGCAAAATTCATGGAACGACCCCGTCAGTGCGAATTGAGACATCGGGATTATAGGCGCGCGACCACGCAAAGGGTCAAGCCCTCTTCCGCGTTCTCACTACCAACAGGGCAATCCCGATCAACAGCGACGCGGCCGATACCCACAATCCGGCCGTGCGCATCGGGGTGCGGGAGAAGGTGACTTCCAGTTGGCCGCCGGTTCCCGGGGGCAGTTCGATGAGCATCAGTCCCCGTGGGTCGGCCCGGATCGGCACGTCATGCCCGTCGAGCGTCGCCCGCCACCCGACGGGGAAGAAGTAGTGGGGCAGAACGACGTGCGAGGGTCCGGCCGTGTCAACGCGGCAGCTCAACCGGCCTTGGTCTCGCCGGAACCCGTCGACCCGGCAACCGGGCCCCGGCGCCGCTCGGGCGCGATCGGCGGCGGCGATGTCCTTCGCCGCGCCGCGCGGCAGCCATTCGTCGCACAGGTCCGGCTTAAAGTCGCGCGCGACGAGTTCTTCGACGCTCGCCGGCGCGGTGAATTCCTCGTCCAAGTCGTAGGCCGTGTATTGCCAGGAAAACCCGAACATGACCGCCACGATCAGCACGACCACGCCCGTGCGTACCTTCTCTGCACGCCATGGCAGCATGGCTCCGGCGGCCCCGGCCAGCAGAACGCTCAGCACGCTGACAATCCGCCAGGGGAACTGGATTTGCTGCAATGGCCGGACCCATCGCCACAGCGGCGCGGATGCCGCACTCATCAGAAACACGCACAGGATTAGCCCAACCAGGCAGAAAACCAGCAGACGCCGTTGCTGGGCCGTCATCCGCTTACGCCGCCACAGCAGCACGACCGTGTTGAAGGCGGCCAGCACCGGCAGCACCGGCCCGAGCGTCAGCGGA
>JAUWWA010000426.1 GCA_030617125.1 Pirellulales bacterium
ATCCGCTACCCCGGCAGCAACGCGTGCTACTGCGACGGCTGCCGCAGGCGGTTCGAGGCCGGCACCGGCCGCAAGGTGCGGCACTGGCCGAAGGACTGCCGTTCGGGCACGCTGCGCAAACCGTACAACGATTGGCGCTGCCGGCAGATCACCGAGTTGGTCGCAGCGGTGCATCGCGAGGGCAAGATAGTGCGGCCGGAGTTGAAGATATCGGCCGCCGTGTTCGGCTCGTATCCGGACTGCCGCAAGTCGGTCGCCCAGGACTGGGTCGCGTGGGTCAAGGCGGGCTATCTCGATTTCATTTGCCCGATGGATTACACCGAAGACGATAAGATGTTCAGCCACCTTGTCGCCAGGCAGGTCAAACTCGTCGGCGGGCGGACCCCGATGTATCCGGGCATCGGCGTCACCACGGCGAAGCCGCGGCTCTCGCCGGATCGGGTGTTCGGGCAGATTCGTCATGTCCGGCGGCTCGGCGCGGCCGGGTTCACTCTTTTCGACTTCAATCGCGGAACGGCCGAATCGACCATTCCGGGCCTCAAGCTGGGTTCCGCCGCCGAACGTCCGGTAACGCCGCATACGAATCCATGAAGCCGTTTTGCGGTGGTCGCGCCCACAGAGAGCCGCGACCGGTAGTCGCGGAAAAAGGTGCTGCCGAATCCCGCGCTTGCCCGGCGTTGCCGCTTCAGCTACAATTAATACCGTTGATCAAAACAGTTGATCAAATGGCTCCGGCGGATGCGTCCGCCAAGGCCGATTCTGTTGTTGCCTGGTGCCGTCATGGCGACTTCATTTCTCATTTGAAGAGCGGATCGAGATTCCAATGGAGAATAAGCCGCTATGACACGGGTTCTCTTTCTGCACGGCTACGGCTCCGATCCCGGCGGCATCCGGCCGACGTTCCTGAAGCAAAGCGGCCACGAGGTGATCCACCCGGCGCTGGGCGACGACTTCGACGAGTCGGTCCGTATCGCGCGGCAGGCGTTCGAGCAACATCAGCCAGAGGTGGTAGTCGGCTCGTCGCGCGGCGGGGCGGTAGCCATGAATCTCAACCTCGGGGAAACACCGTTGGTGCTGATCGCTCCCGCCTGGAGCAAGTGGGGACGCGCGGCGAGAATTCCGGCAAACACCGTCATCCTTCACAGCGAGCACGACGACGTGGTGCCGATGGCCGGCAGCCGCGAACTGCTCCGCCGCAACGGTTTGCCCGACGACCGGCTCGTCGTCGTCGGTGAGAGCCATCGCATGACGGACGACGCAGCGTTTCAGGCGCTTCTGGACGCGATCGAGCGGGTCGGGAAGACGCCTTGACGATGCCAACTGCCTGTTTATCAGGTCTCGGGCAGGCAGACTCGTCGTCCACCAGTCCTACCAGGTTCGCCAGTGGTTTGTTTGTCGCCGTGATCTCGCGCACGTCCGTCTTGACCGTTGAGGTGCGCCCCAGCGGCTCGTATTCCTTTTCCTGGAGGTGAGGTGCCCTACGCGTGGCGGACACCAGGGGCGAGGGTAGAATGGCCCTTTTCCCGAAAGGAGTGTTCGACATGGCGAAGCGGAAGCGATACGACAAGGAGTTCAAGCTGGGGGCGGCCCGGCTGGTAATCGAACAAGGGTACACCCGGGCCGAGGCGGCCCGGCAGTCGGGGGTGGCGGCCTGGTCGATCGGCCGGTGGATCGAGCATTTCCGGACCAACGGCGAGCTGCCGCCGGACGGAAAGCCCGTGCCCGAAGCTGAAGAGATGCAGGCTTTGCGCAAGTAAGTTAAACGGCTCCAAATGGAGAATGAGATATTTAAAAAAGCGGCGGCGTACTTTGCGAAGGAGTCGCTGTGAAGTACGCCTGGATCGAAGCACAAGGCGACTCGTATCCGGTGAGTGTGATGTGTGCCGTGTTGGGAGTGAGTACCAGCGGCTACTACGCCTGGCGTAGCCGGGAACCGAGCCAGCAAAGGCAGCGTCGTGAGCGGATCGCCCGTGCGGCCGAACGATCGCATCAGGCCAGCGGCGGAGTCTACGGCTACCGTAAGGTTCACGAGGATCTGAAAGAGCAAGAGATCGCCTGCTGTCTGGAGACGGTTCGCCGCGTGCTTGCTGAAAAGGGCCTCTTTTCGCGGACGCGGAGGAAGTTCGTCGTCACGACCGACTCGGCGCACGACATGCCGGTGGCGGAGAACCTGTTGGATCGTGACTTCACGGCCACAGAACCGAACCAGAAATGGGCGGCCGACATTAGCTACCTCTGGATGGGCGAGGGATGGTTCTACCTGGCCGTCGTGATGGACCTTTTCTCGCGTCGGATCGTGGGCTGGGCGATGTCCGCATCGCTCCGAGCGCCGTTGGTGCTGGACGCCCTTCAAATGGCTTTGGACCATCATTGTCCGCAGCCGGGCCAGTCGAAGCCAAACCCCTATTTCGCCCCGACGTTCTCCGCACCCATCTTGCGGGTTTCGCGTTGCCGGCCAGCCTTGGGCGGTACCACAGACACCCACCAAAATCAGGCGGCTGTTGGGCGTTGGCCACGTCGAGCAGCACAAGCCAAGTGCATAAGATGGCAAGAGCGATTCTGGATAGCGACCTCATGATTTCGCTCCGATGACAGACCATTCGAGAGCCCTTGATTCTTGGCTGGAGACCGGGCGCGAAAGTCAGACCGGTGATGATCCGGGCGATTTGCGCCGTAATTCATACTTTTCGGCATGGACATGACAATTCAACATGCCTTCGTGAAGAATACGGGCTGGGTAAACAGGGCATGCCGTGTCAAGCGGAGCCGAGCTTCGAGCGGCAGGGGATGAAGCCAC
>JAUWWA010000268.1 GCA_030617125.1 Pirellulales bacterium
CAGAGGTCGTCCGGCTCGAAATCCTCTTCCTCGTCGGACGGCTGCTCCTTGAAGTTCTCGAACCGGGTGAATTTCTCGAACCAGGTGAGCTTGACGGTGCCGGTCGGGCCGTTTCGCTGCTTGGCGATGATCAGTTCGCCCCGCCCGGCAAGCTCCCTTTTCTTGGCCTCCTCCCGGCTGTCGCAATAGTACTCCTCGCGATGGATAAACATCACCACGTCGGCGTCCTGCTCGATCGCGCCCGACTCGCGCAGGTGGCTCAATCGCGGGCGGTGGACTTCGCTGCCCATTTCCATCTGACGGTTCAACTGGGCCAGGCAAAGAACGGGAATTTCCAGTTCGCGGGCAAGGCCCTTCAGGCGTCGGGCCATCCGGGCAACCTGCTCCTGTCGCGGGTCCTTCGGATCGTCCGGATGAATCAGTTGAAGGTAGTCGATCACTACCAACCCGAGTTTCTCCTTGCGTTTCAGGCGCCGGGCCACGGCGGCAATCTCGGTGACCGTCCGGTTGGGCGTGTCGTCGATGAACAGCGGCGCCATGCTCAACTTCGATCCGGCCTCGACCAACTGCTTCCGATCGTCGCCCGAAAGGAAGCCGCTGCGAAACTTGCTCGCGTCGATCCGGCCTTGCGAGCAGAGCATCCGCTGGGCCAACTCGAGCCGGGCCATCTCGAGACTGACAAACAGGGTCGGCACGCCCGACTTCATCGTCACGTATTCGGCAATGTTGGTCGCCAGCGCGGTCTTGCCCATGCTCGGCCGCGAGGCGAGAACCACGAACTCCGAGTCGTGCAGCCCGCCGGTCAGCGTGTCGAGGTCGTTGAACCCGGTCGGGATCCCCACCCCCTCGCCGCGCTCCAGCCGGGCGTCGATCCGATCGAACGCCTCGATCAACAGATCGTGGATGTTGATCACCTTGTCGGGGCTTCGCTGATCGTGGACGGCGAAGATCTGCTGCTCGGCGCGATTGACCAACTCGCGCGTATCGAGCGTCGGCTCGTAGGCGTCGCGGAGGATTTCGGTGCTCGCGTGGATCAGCGACCGCAGGACGGCCTTGTCGCGGACGATCTCGGCGTAGTAAACGGCGTTAGCGGCCACGGGCGCCGACTGAGCCACCTCGCCCAGGTACGCCATCCCGCCGACCGCCTCCAACTCGCCGGCCTGGCCCAGCCGTTCGACCAGCAAGGTGGCGTCGATCTGCTTCCCCTCTTCGTGCATCGCCAACAGGTGGGCGTAGAGCTTCCGATTGGCGTCGGCGTAGAAGTCGTCGGGCCGAAGGATCAACGCCACCTCGTCGCACAGATCGGCCTTGAGCATCAGGCTTCCCAGAACGCCCTTTTCGGCGTCGAGGTTCTGCGGCGGCAAGCGATCGAGGATTTCGGAGCCGACCCGGCCGGGCGCGTGAGCGGCGTCGGTGCGTTCCACAGTAGCCATGACAGTCCGTCTCCGTGGACGAACGGCATGATAGCGCATCGCCGGTGAATCGGCAACCACCCCCACTCCGACCTTCTCCCAGGGGGGACAGAAAGTAGGTAGAGGGGGTGCTCGCACCCACGCGAATCGGCGCTTTCCGACGCGCGTGGATGCAAGCACCCACCCTGCGGCTGTCTGACAATCGGGCTAATCGAGGCTGATGGCTTCGACGGGACAGGTGTCGACGCACGTGCCGCACTCGTCGCAGGTCTCTTCGTCGATGACGGCGAGGTCGTCCTGCATTTCGATGGCCTCCAGCGGGCACGCATCCACGCACGATTCACAGCCGGTGCATTCTTTGGTGTCGACTTTTGCTGCCACTGCTTATCTCCCTCAAAATGGTTTCGGTGACCAACAATAACGCCCCCCGACACGGATTCCGGAGGGGGCCCTCGGAAAAGAGCAAGCGTATTGAATGGTTTTTCGGCGTCAAGGGGCTCGCCGGCGAATAATTTAGTCTAATGAGACTCAGTCTCATGCCGTGGCCGCTCGTAGTGACCGAATTCATGCGGTCCTCGGGAATTACAGGACCCGATGAATCGGGTCACTGCAAACGGGATAGCCTATTCGGACCGGCCGGCCTTGCGGCTGAGCCGATCGGCCCAGTAGAGGGGCTCGGGCAGGCGGCGGCCGCGGAGCAGACGCCGCACCAACTGCTCCGCGTACGCCACGTCGAGGCGATGGCCCGGCGATATGAATATCGGCCGCCGGCTGCCGCGGCTCGGGCGCAGCGCCACGCCGGCGGGGCGATCCTCGTGGACCACCGGCCGCGACTCCTCCGGCTGCATCCCCTCGATCTCCACTTGCCCGCACAGGAACTTCTTCGTCACCCCGATGGTGGGCAGCGAGGCGACAATTCCCAAATGGGTGGCGATGCCGGCGTGCCGGGGGTGGAGAACCCCGGCGCCGTCGACCAGCAGCACTTCTGAAAGCCGCCCGGCCGCTTTGACCTCATCGAGCAGGTCCAGCAGGACGGGCAGTTCGCGGAACCCCAGGTACGTGCTGATGTAGGGGAACACCACGCGGCGGCGAACCGTCGTCGACCAGACGAGCTGCCCGCTGTGGGTTTCGACCAGTGCATACGCCGCCACGCCTTCGTCCGAACTGCGATACGAGACGTCGACGCCGCCGACCAGACGGGGGATTCGGCGTCGCGGGCGCAGCGAGACTTCCTTGAGCAACGCCGCTTGCACACGTTCCAGCTTCTCCAAGGGCCGCTCGGAGATGAAATCGTCGTAACCGTATCGGTCCAGGTCGACGGTGCCGCCTTGCAGCCGAACGCCTTCGTCGGCCAGCCGTCGTGCCTTGGCCTCTTGCCCGCCGTCGATGTACGGGCCGAGCTTCCCGCCTGCCCGGACGACACGGTGGCAAGTGCAGCGGGCGCGATGGTCGTGGTGCATGGCGAAATGCCCCACCCAAAGCGCGGCCCTTCGATTCCCCAGCGCAACGGCCAGAGCGCCGCAAGTGGTCACTCGGCCGTCGGGCACCTGGGCGAGCAACTCGCGGAGCTGGCGAGGCAAATCGGGGATTTCACAAAACAGCTTGGACATTTGTGCTCAGCATCCCAGCCGCGGGGCTTCCCGTCAACGGTCTGGGTAAGGAGAACCGCAGTCCCCCGGAAAGCGGCGGTGGTGTAGAATGACCTCGTCACCGTCGGTTGAGATCAATCGCGTTACCGGCGAGAAAGTATCCGATCCCGATGTCAACGCCGGCAAATAACGCTGCCGTGCCCGCGGCGGTTAAACGGCAAAAGAGTCATGAAACGAAAGAGCAGCCGCCGCGATTTTCTTCGAGGCAGATCGGCCGCCCATGCCGTGGCCGGCGCCATGGAAAATGCGCTGCCGGCCGGCGGCCCGAAAGCCCCAAGCAACCACTCCGACGAGGACGCGTACGTTGTCCAGGTGTCGCGCCGGGCGATGGCTTGCGATTTCGAAGTCCGGCTTAACGCCGGCCAATATGACCACGGCACTGAGACCGCCCTGGAGGTGCTCGACCTGGTCGACAAGTTGGAAGATCAGCTCTCCGTGTTCCGCGAGACCAGCGATATCCGCCACATCAACCGGACGGCCGCCGAAGCGCCCGTCGAAGTCGAGCCGCGGTTGTTCGCGCTGCTCGAACTGGCCGGTCGACTGCACGGCGAAACCAACGGCGCGTTCGATATTACCTCTGCACCGCTGTGGGAAACCTGGGGATTCGCCCGACGCGAAGGGGCCGTCCCCAACGACCGACAACTCGTCGAGGTATTGCGACACGTCGGCGGCCAACATCTCGAACTCGACGCCCAGCGCAAGACCATTCGATTCCGGCAGCCCGGCATCCGGATCAATCTCGGCAGCATCGGCAAAGGCTATGCCCTGGACCGCTGCGCCGAAAAGCTGCTGGAAGCAGGCATCGAAGACTTCCTGATTCACGGTGGTCGCAGCAGCGTGCTGGCGCACGGCGGGCAGCGATCGATGCGGGATCCATCGACCGGCGACCGCGCGTCGCTCTGGCGGGTCGGTGTGCCGCATCCCTTGCGGGGCGACCGACGCCTTGCCGAAATCCGGCTCGCCGACCGCGCGCTGGCCACCTCCGGCTCAAGAGCACAA
>JAUWWA010000245.1 GCA_030617125.1 Pirellulales bacterium
GACACGGCCGCGTGGGCATTCGTCTATGCGTCCAGCCTCTCGAACACGGGCCGCAGCACGGCCGCCGGATACGGCGATGGCTTCGAGTCTAACGTCGTCGAGCCGCCAACTATCCCGCGCTCTACCGCCGAGCGAATGGACCGCATCATGGGCCAGGCCGCGGCCGCCGGATCGGCTGAAGCGGGCATAGAGGCGGCCCGGCACTGCGCCCGATTGGCCCGTACAACCAGCCGCATTGCCACTGGCGGGCTGCGATCCCCCGCCGCCGGTAAATGGCTCGACGAGCAGTATCAAGCCTGGCGCGACCGCTCCGGCACAACCAGCCACGACGCTTTCCTCACGGATTGTGCCGTCGCAGCGATGAAGCAGTTTTCGCCCGAGGTAATCAGCGTCGACTACGGAGAGATCGACTGTGCCCATTACGGCTCGTGGTCGCGATACGTCGAGGCGATCCGGCGGACCGACGAGTTGACGTTTCGGCTGTGGCGGGCGGCCGAAGGGCTGCCCGACTATCACGGCCGCACGCTCATGCTGATCCTGCCCGATCACGGCCGCGAACTGGACCGGCCCGGCCACCCCGGTTTCATCCACCACAGCGACTTCTACACGAACACAGGCGCCGACGAGGGGTGCCGCCGGGTGTGGATGTTGGCGCTCGGACCGGGCGCAAAACCTGGCCGGAAGATCACCCGCACGGTGCCGATCACCGCCGCCGCGGCGACCGGTCTGAAGTACCTCGGCCTGCCTGCGTCTGAAGGAGCAGCTTCTGCGGTGTTGGATTTCGCGTAACAGCGACTACGCCAAGATGAAGGAACTGGGGCTGATCGACTCGATCACCGACCAGCGCATCTACAACCTGGCAGTCCGCGACGGCACGTCGAACCCTCACCACGGCGCAGGCTACCTAATCCACCCATACGTAGCCGGCTTAGTGGCGGAGTGGCTGTAAGAGACACGGCAGGTGCGAAGGAAAATCGCATATTCCGAGAAGCCACTCCCTTTGCCGCAATTGGCCCGAATGGGTAGAATCCAAGTTTTGTCGATCTCGCGCGCCAACCGGAGAGCGCCATGCCTCGCTATAACCCGGCGATCATCGAACCGACGTGGCAGCAGTACTGGGAACAGAACCGCACGTTCGCCACGCCCAAGTTGCCCACCGGCCGCAAGGTCTACGTGCTCGACATGTTCCCGTATCCCAGCGGCGACGGCCTGCACGTGGGCCATCCGGAAGGGTACACGGCGACCGACATCGTTTGCCGCTACCGGCGGATGCGCGGCTGCGACGTGATGCACCCGATGGGGTGGGACGCCTTCGGACTGCCCGCCGAACAGCACGCCAAGAAGACCGGCACGCATCCGCGGACCACCACGGAACAGAACATCGCCAATTTCCGCCGCCAGTTGAAGATAATCGGCTTCAGCTACGACTGGGATCGGGAGTTTGCCACCACCGACCCGGACTACTTCCGCTGGACGCAGTTCATTTTCCTGGTGCTGTTCGACACATGGTTCGACGAATCCCAAGAAAAGGGTCGCCCGATTGCCGAATTGCCGATCCCCGAGGAAGTCGAGGCCGAGGGGGAGGAGGCCGTCGCTCGTTATCGCGACGAGCACCGGCTGGCCTATCAGCTCGAGGCCCCGGTAAACTGGTGCCCGGCCTTGGCCACGGTGTTGGCCAACGAGGAGGTGCAAGGCGGCGTGAGCGAACGCGGCGGGCACACGGTCATGCGAATCCCCTTGCGGCAGTGGATGTTGCGGATCACCGCGTACGCCGATCGGCTCCAGCGCGACCTTGACCGTCTCGACTGGCCCGAGAACATCAAGACCCTGCAACGCAACTGGATCGGGCGGAGCACCGGCGCGGAGGTTGATTTCTTCATCGGCGCGGGCACATCGGCCGAAGGAGCCCGCAAAGACGGTAGGCCGTTGCGAAAGGAATACGAAAGTTGGGCAGCGGATCGAGCCGCCGCCAGATATCCGAAGAAGCCCGGCGCCGAGGTCCTGCGAATCTACACCACTCGGGCCGACACCCTCTTCGGCGCCACCTACATGGTCATTGCGCCGGAGCATCCGTTCGTCGAGCGGCTGACCATGCCGGAACACGCCGAGGCGGTCAGGGCCTACTGCGAAAAGGCCGCCCAGAAAAGCGACCTTGACCGCACCGAGTTGGCCAAAGAGAAGACCGGGGGTCCGACCGGCGCGTACGCGATCGACCCCGTCAACGACGAAGCCATTCCGATCTGGGTGGCCGACTACGTGCTGATCAGCTACGGCACCGGGGCGATCATGGCAGTGCCGGCGCACGATACCCGCGACTTCGAGTTCGCCCGGCAGTTCGATTTGCCGAAGCGTGCAGTTCTCGAACCATCCCAAAGATTTACTGGGTATGGTGTCGCAGTTCCCGAAGCTCTCGACAACAAGCGTATGGAGCTCTATTTTCAATGGCGCAATCAGCAGCGTTGCGGTAAGCTGTGCTTCACCGGCGACGAGCCGCAGATTCGAATAGCGGACCACACAGTAGAATTCCTCGGTCCGAGCAGCGCTATCCACTCCGGTCAGTACAATGGACTGAGCACACCAGAAGTCAAGAAAAAGATCGCCGAAGACCTGGCCCGGCAGGGCGTCGGCCGCGCGGCGGTGAATTACAAGCTCCGCGATTGGCTCTTCAGCCGGCAGCACTTCTGGGGCGAGCCGTTCCCGATCCTGCACGAACTCGGTGCCGACGGCCGTCCGACCGGCATGTTGCGCACCGTGCCGGCCGCCGAGTTGCCCGTCGATTTGCCCGAGCAGATGCAGTTCAACGCCGAGCACGCCACGCCGGAGCCGCCGTTGGAGGCAGCGCCGGACGATTGGCTCTACGTCACCATCGACGGCGTGCGGTACAAGCGCGAGACGAACACCATGCCGCAATGGGCCGGCTCCTGCTGGTACTACCTGCGGTTCCTCGATCCGAGAAACGGCCAGGCACTGATCGATCCGGAAATCGAGAAGGCGTGGATGCCGATCGACCTGTATGTCGGCGGGGCGGAACACGCCGTGTTGCACCTGCTCTATGCACGATTCTGGCACAAGGTGCTCTTCGATCGCGGCTACGTGAGCACGGAAGAACCGTTCCAGCGGCTGGTCAACCAGGGCATGATCCTCGGCGAGATGGAGTTCACCGGGTATCGCAACGCGGCCGGCGATTGGGTCTCCGCCGCGAACGTACACACCGACGCCGGCGGCCAACCGGTGCTGAAGCGGTCCGGCGAGCCGGTCTCGGCCGTGAAGCTCGAAGCCGACGACGTCGAAAAGCAGGGCGACACGTTCGTGCCGAAAACCGACGCGGCGATCAAGATCGACAGCCGGGCGTACAAGATGTCGAAAAGCCGCGGCAACGTCGTCAATCCCGACCAGGTCGTCGCCGACTACGGTGCCGACTCCCTACGGCTGTACGAGATGTTCATGGCTCCGTTGGAATCCGTCAAGCCGTGGAGCATGGACGGGGTGAGCGGCGTGCGCGGATTCCTCGATCGGGTGTGGCGGATGATCATCGACGATCGTCAGGAGAAAGTCTCGCTGAACACGGCTGTGCGGAAAGTTGAGCCCACTGCGGATCAAAACCGCATGTTGCACAGGACGATCAAGGCGGTGACCGAAGACGTCGACGCGATAGCGTTCAACACGGCGATCGCACGGATGATGGAGTTCACGAACTTCTTCCTCAAACAGCAGTCGCGGCCGAAGGCGGCGATGGAGAAGTTCGTGCTGCTGCTCTCGCCGTTTGCGCCGCACATCGCCGAAGAGCTTTGGGAGGCGCTCGGGCATGGGGACACGCTGGCGTACGAGTCGTGGCCCGCGTTCGACGAATCGCTCATCAAGGAGGACACGATCGAAGTGCCGGTTCAAATCATGGGCAAGCTTCGCGGGCGGATCCAGGTTCCCGCCGACGGCGGCAAGGATGCCCTGGAAGCCGCCGCCAAGGCCGATCGCCGCATCGCCGAACTGCTCGAAGGCAAAACCATTATCAAAACGATCGTCGTGCCGGGCCGGATGGTGAATTTCGTGGTGAAGTGACGGCGTTGCGATGTGTTGTCTGGCCGACGGGTTTGCCCGCTAAACGGTGGTTGCAGCGCCGCGAGCGGCTGGCCAGCCCGGCGCACTAAGCGGTTAATTCCTCCAACGCCGCGGCGAATGCCCCGTACGTGCCGGCGTCGAAAAGCACGACGCGGACCAGTTCGGGCTTGCCGTGCGCTTCGAGGAACTCGATCGCCACCGAAAGCGCCGCCCGGGCGGCCTGGTCGATGGGGTAGCGA
>JAUWWA010000146.1 GCA_030617125.1 Pirellulales bacterium
GGGTGCGGCCATCGTCGTTGCACGGGGCGAGCGATCCATGAGGAGCTTATCGGCGCAAACGCAGGAGGACAGGAAACGCTGAAAGGATAGGCAATGCAATGAGCGTGCCCAAAACCGACCCAGAATAGGGGACACACCATAGGGAGGATCACCCCGGCGCGTCAATATCGGTTTCGACCAGCGAGTCTTCTTCGCTTCCGTGTTGCGGCCCCGCTAGACATGACAGTTAAGCTGCGACAGACCTCTACTGGAGTGCCGAAAGAAGAATGAGACCGGCCTTCGCAGGAGCACATACGGCAAGCGCACTGGCGTGTCTACTCGCCGAACTGACGCTCCTGCTCAAGCAGCGCGAGTTGGTTTTCGATCCATTCGACCAGACGTTGGCGGGTTGGGAAGTGCATCGCCAAGGCAAGGATGAACATGATCGCGACGGACAGGCTGATCCAGGAATGCTCGACGAGGTAGGCGACAAGCAGTAAGAACGTGGCTCCTTCAAGCAGCGCGGCGGCGATGATGGTGCGCACTTGATTGATGATGACGAGCCTGCCGGCATCGCCCATCCGCTCGAGCATTGCGCTGAATGCTCCATTGGCTTGGTGCCCTCCCGGCGACTTCCAAGTCCCTTGGGCGATCTGGCTTCGGCCCGTCGCTACGATGACGTTGGGGACGATCGCGCGAACCAGCAATATCGTGGCGGCGAAGCCGAGAGCAGTATAGGTCAATATCGGCGGATTATCCGCCGCGGCGGCAATACCGCCGGCAAGGATCATCGCAATAATCAAGAAGACGACGCTGCCGGCCGTTAGGGCGCCGACGATGATTTGGAGCGTCCGCAGAACGGGACCAAGCTCCTCGCGCCACTGGGGATCGATCATGGATCGGCTCCTTGCGTCCGCGTTCTCGTCGTGTTTCGGAAGGCATCACGCCGCGTCGCGGCGTTTGCCGTCATCGTCGGCTTCGACTTGCCGGGCTTGCCAGGTTTCGGTCCAGGTGCAGCCCGCCCAGGAAAAGCCGACTCCGAACCCGATCAGCAGCGTTTGCTTACCCGGCCGCAGCCGACCGCTGCGGCGCAGGTCGTCCATCAGCACCGGAAGCGTCGACGAGACCGTGTTGCCGACCTTCTCGAGCGCCTCGGGGGTCTTTTCGTCGTCCAGCTTCAGCCGGTCGCGAAGGTGCTCGAGCACGAACGACGTGGCCTGGTGCATCAGGTACATGTCGACGTCGTCGCTGCTCCAGCGGCTGTCGGCCAGAAGGCGTTCGATCATGGGTGGAACCACGTCGAGTGTGAACTTCACCAATGCCGGACCGTCCATGAACAGGCTGCTGGGCCATCGCCTCCGCTTGCTCGGCCGGATGGCGTTGGCGGCCGGCCGGGCGCCGCCGTCGGTCACCAGCAGCGTGTCGGCGCCCCGGCCGTCGGTTCCAAAGACGAACGACCCCAGCGACGGTTCGGCGGCGGCGTCGATCAGCGTGGCGGCCGCGCCGTCGCCGAAGATGGTCCTCAGCGAGCGGTCTGTCGGGTCGATGTATTTCGAGTAGGTCTCGGCGGTAATCAGGAGCACGCGACGGGCCGCGCCGCTGCGGATCAGCCCGTCGGCCAACGACAATCCGTACACGAAGCCGCTGCACCCAAGATTAAAATCCAATGCCCCGATCGTCGTCGGCAGCCCGAGCCGGTCCTGGATCAGGCAAGCGGTGGTCGGCAGCGGGTAGTCGGGCGTCTGCGTGCAGAACAGCAGGAAGTCGATCGACCGGCGGTCGACGTCGTGCTCCGTGAAGAGTTTCTCGGCCGCCGCCACACCCAGGTCGGACGCACACTGGTGGGCTGCGGCGATGTGCCGCTGGCGGATGCCCGTCTTCGCGTAGATCAACTCCATGTTCCACTTGGGGAACTCGCGGCCCAGGCGATCGTTGTCTTCGACCGCATCGGGCAGATAGATCGCGATGGGGCCAACGGAGGCGAATTCCATTGCCGAGGATTCCTGCGCGCGTAGGGGGCGGGGCGTGCCCCGCTTTGAAGGCGACGAAGGCTACCAAAGTCGGCCCGGCAGCGTCAAGCGCAGTTTGTCGCGCCGCGGAAGCGGGGACATGCTGCTTCCTTGACGCCGCCGTGTTCGCCAAATGATAAGGGGCCGATCAATCAAGTAGCATGTCCCCATTTTTTCGGCCTTGACGCCGAAGAGAGGCTTCACGTATCTTCCGCCTCCCGTAGCCGCAGAAAGGACAAACCATGAAGTGCCCCAGGTGCTGGGCGGAAAAGGCCTACATGCGAAAGGTCGCGGGTTTTCAAAGGTTCCTGCTAAGCTGTGCACTGCTGGTGCCGATGAAGTGCCATCACTGCTATCGCAAGTTTGCGATTTCCTGGTTCTGCACGATTGGAGAGCAGATCGATCCGTCACGGCCGCGGATGGTGCCGATGAGCCGGACGATCGGGTCCGCCAACGCGAAAAAGCACGGATTTGACACCCACACCGACAGACACCGACGTCAGTCCAGGCGTGGCGATGCCGCGTAGTGCCGTGACGCATTTGGGCCATCGGGCAGCGTGGGACGGATATCCTATCCGTCACCGGCCCCCGGCGGATGGAGAATTCGCCCTGCAACCTGACGCCAAGGTAACATCGTGAACAACCCGCCGTCATTCGTCGACATCCACTGCCACCTGCTTCCCGAGGTGGACGACGGCGCCGCTTGTTGGGACGAGACGCTGGTCATGGCCGAAATAGCGGTCGCCGACGGCATCTCGACCGTCGTGGCCACGCCCCACCAGTTGGGTAGTTTTGGCCAGAACCGCGGTGAGGCGATTCGCGGCAAAGTCGACCAGTTGCAGAAGTTCCTCGACCGGCACGGTGTTTCATTACGAGTCGTGCCGGGCGCCGACGTGCGTATCGAAGCCGACATGGTTCGGAAGATTCAACAAGGCGAGGTGCTCACACTGGGCGATCGCCGCCGGCACGTGCTGTTGGAATTGCCGCACGAGGTCTACCTTGCGCTGGATCGTTTCCTGCCCGCCCTCCGCGCGGCCGGACTCGTCGGGATCCTTTCACACCCGGAACGGAACATGGGGATTCTCGGCCAGCCGCACGTGGTGAGCGAACTGGTCGATGCCGGCTGCCTGATGCAGGTGACCGCTGGGTCCTTATTCGGGGCGTTCGGCCCGCAGATCGAGCAGTTCGCGCAATTGTTGGTTCGACAGCGGCTTGTCCACTTCGTCGCCACCGATGCCCACGGCTCGCGGTCGCGTCGGCCGTTGCTGCGTCGGGCGTTCGATTGTGTGGTTCAACTGGTCGGATACGAAACGGCCGTCGACGTGTGTTGCCGCAACCCGGCCGCCGTGGTCGCCGGCGGGCACGTCGCGTCGCCGAGTCGAAAAGTAAGCGGGCCGCACCTCGGCTGGTTCCCGTGGAAGAAGGCGGGGTAACTTTTTGGGTTCAGGGTTCAGGCTTTTGCTTCGGAGCCTTGCCCCAGAGTCCTGAACCCTGAACCCTCTGGAAAGCGGCGCCGCTGAGCCTATCGCGAACGCACGAATGCTTGCCAATCAGGCACATGACGAAAAGGCCTTCCCCGCTCTGTGCGCCCGGCGAATTCGCCTGCTGAGCGGGTCGAACCGCTTCGTGCCCGCGGTCGTCTTGGCGATCTGCGCGACGCTCTTCCAGGCCAGGAGGGCCCCCGCGCAATGGGTCGACACTCGCGTGGCCGGGCCGTTCGTTTGCCGCGCCGAGTTCTCGCTTGCACCGGGGCAGGACCTACTCGGCGAGTTGGGTCAACTCCAACGCGAACTGGTCCACTACCTTGCAATCCAGCCCGCAAGCGAACCGATCGAACTATACCTCTTTCGTGACAAACGCAACTACGATCGATATCTCAAACGGCACATGCCCGAGGTGCCGTATCGACGGGCCCTATACGTGAAACGTCAGGGGCCGGGGCAGGTCTTCGCCTATCGCAGCCGTGAGTTCGAGACGGACCTGCGGCACGAATGCACTCATGCATTGCTCCATGCGGCCTTGCCGCTCGTTCCGCTTTGGCTCGATGAGGGGTTGGCTGAGTATTTTGAGGTACCGTCGCATCACCGCGCATTCGACAATCCGCATCTGAAGACACTGCGGTGGAATCTGCGATTGGGGACTGTCCAGAAGCTGGAAACCCTGGAGAAGAAGGCGACCCTGTCGGAGATGGGCCTGACAGAATACCGTTACTGCTGGGCGTGGGTCCACTTCATGCTGCACGGGCCCAGGGAGGCTCACCAGGAACTGGTCAATTACCTGAGCGATCTGCAAGCCGGCACACCGCCGGGACTGTTGAGCCGGCGGCTGGGCAATGTTCGCGGCCAATTCGCGGCTCACTTCAAGAGCTGGAAACGGTAGTCGGTAATCTAGGGGCTCTGAGCGTTCAAGGGAACATCTATAGGTTATTCTGGCTTCTTTTTCGGCTTTTCTCCAGTTTGGACAACTCTGCATCCGATACATACAGCGTTTGCGGATTATGCAAGCTGTTCGGCTTGGGCAAACAGAAATGGAGTTTTCCAAATGAGACGTATGGGCATTGTTCGACGAGTGCTCGTGTCGTTGGCCGTGGTGGGAGTCTGTTTGCCCAATGCGGTGCTGGCGGCGGGAGTTGGCGCCGATGGAACACCCGCTGCAGTCGACGTGGCGTTGACCGGCGGCGGTGTGCTGTTGGGAAAAGTCATTGATCCACAGGGTGCAGCGGTGGCAAAGGTCCCCGTTTCGTTGCGGGAGCAAGACCGCGAAATCGCCACCGCGGTGACCGACGACCAAGGATATTTTACCGTCGGCAACCTCCGCGGCGGCGTGTACCAGATTGTGGCGGCCGAAGGTCACGGAACCTACCGGCTCTGGGCGCCGGGCACCGCGCCTCCGACGGCCCAGCAAGGCGCGCTGGTCATGGCCGGGCAGAACCTAGTGCGGGGGCAGTGTTACACAGGCGGATGTGCCCCGTGCGGCGGCGCACTGGGATTCTGGCTCTGCAATCCCTGGGTGATTGCCGGGATTGTGGCGACGGCGGTGACCGTGCCGGTGGTCATCCACAATACGAAGGACGGCCCCGCTAGTCCCTAATGCGACGCACCGCTCCGGGAAAGCCGCCCGACGCGGCCTGAAAACAGCTCGACCTTGCCGACTTTGCGAGTTGAAACCACTGTAGTGAATAAACCACCGTAGTGAATACTTCACACATGAGTTGTTTTCGCAGTGGTGAAAACTGTGAAAAACTCAGACAAGAAATAGACGTTCTTCCGGCGTTTTTTCGGGCTTTCATCCAGCCTAAGGGCTGTGGTAGTCGATACCCGAAAAGGTGGCTTTGCTCCTAGCAAAGTCGGTTGGTCGTTTTACTTCCCCGTACGTGTCGAACGCAAGATGTGGATTGATCGACCAAGATGTGGATTGATCGACGAGGGCAGGTAAGTCTTCTCTTCCATTTCTCCGAAGGGGTAATCAAATGAGGAGTACGAGTGTTGTCACGTGGATGCTTGTGTCGGCGGCCGTGTTGGGGTTCTGCTTGCCGCAGCCGGTACTGGCGGCGACAGGGAACGCGGAGCCTCAGCCGGTTGTCATTGACGTCGCGCTGATGGATGGGGGCGTGCTGGTCGGTCAGGTCGTTGACTCGCAAGGTGCACCCCAGGCAAAGACCACCGTCTCGTTGCAGAGTCAGGCCAAGCAGATCGCCGTTGCCA
>JAUWWA010000342.1 GCA_030617125.1 Pirellulales bacterium
CCGATCTGGACGATGCCGATGCACCATCGGACAACGCAGTGCCGGACGAGCAAGAGAAACCGGAAACGAGCGCCGACGGCGTCGATTGGAATGCACTGCTTACACCCCGGGGCAGTGAAACACGGCTCGGCCAGGCGCTGCGGCAACTGCTCAGCGACGAGAGCGGCAGGCCGCTTTCGGGGATCGTCGTGCTCAGCGACGGCGGCCAGAACGCCGGTATTGCGCCCAATGCAGCGATCGAGATGGCTCAGAAACAAAACGTTCCCATCCACACCGTTGGCATCGGCTCCGACAAGTTGCCGGCGAACGTCCGCGTCAGCGACCTGATCGTCCCGGCGCGGGCATACCCCGGCGATGAATACGCCGTCACGGGATTGCTCCAGGCCCAAAGGCTTGCCGGCAAGGTGGTCGAGGTGCAGTTGCTCTCGCGCGAGGCCACGGGCGTCGCCTCTGAATGGGGCGCCGGTCAGATCGAAGACCGCCGACAGGTCACCTTGGGCGGCGACGGCGAAGTGATCCCGGTCCGTTTTGAACTGACACCCAAGCGGCCCGGCCGGCGCACGCTGTGTTTCCGCGTTAAGTCGGCCGATGGCGACGTCAAGCCGGACGACGACTTCCGCGAGGCCGACGTTGAAATTGTCGATCGCAGAAACCGAGTGTTAATGCTTGCCGGCGGCCCGATGCGTGAGTACCGCTTCCTGCGCACGTTGCTCTATCGCGATCGCTCGACAACCATCGACGTGTTGCTGCAATCGGGCAAGCCCGGCATGTCGCAGGAGGCCGACAAGCTGTTGGACGACTTCCCGCTCACGCGCGAGGAGATGTTCAAGTACGATTGCGTCATGGCGTTCGATCCCGACTGGCAGGCGCTTTCAGCCGACCAGATCGACCTGCTCGAAACCTGGGTGGCCGAGCAAGGCGGCGGGCTGATCGTCGTGGCCGGGCCGGTCTATGCCGGAAGGACCATCGGTGGGTGGATCGAAGATCGCCGCATGGCGAAGGTCCGGGCGCTGTACCCGGTCGAGTTCCACCGCCGCTTCTCCGTCATGGAGGAAGGCATGATCACGGCCAAGGAGCCTTGGCCGTTGGAGTTCACGCGGGAAGGGCTCGAAGCCGAATACCTTTGGCCGGTCGACACCGCCGCGGAAGCACGCCAGGCCTGGGCCGGCTTTGCAGGCGTATTCAGCTACTACCCCGTACGAGGTCCCAAGCCGGGCGCGACCATCCTGGCTAGATTCTCCGACCCGAGAGCCGGCCAGAGTTCCACGCCGCCGGTGTTCTTGGCCACCCAGTTTTACGGTTCGGGCCGTGTTTTCTATATCGGCAGCGGCGAGATGTGGCGCCTGCGCCGGCTCGACACGACCTACTTCGAGAAGTTTTACACCAAGCTGATCCGGCACGTCTCGCAAGGCCGGCTTCTACGGGGCTCCAGCCGTGGTGTGCTTTTGGTCGGGCAAGATCGGTACTTGTGGGGAAACACCGTCGAAGTGCGTGCCCAACTTACCAATGCCCGACTCGAGCCGCTCGACGCACCCGAAGTTGCCCTGCAAATCGTGTTGCCCGACGGCGCCGTGCAGGCGGTCGACTTGAAGCCCGAGGTGACGCGGACCGGAACGTTTGCCGGCCGGTTCACGGTTCTGCAAGAAGGTTCGTACCGGTTGGAACTGCCGGTGCCGGAAAGCCAGGACGAACGTCTCGTCCGGCGAATCCAGGTAAACATGCCCGACCTGGAACGCGAGAATCCGGCGCGCAACGACGCGTTGCTGCGGAAGATCGCCGAGCGAACCTCGGACCCGGAAAACGGCATCAAGGCGGAGTACTACGTCGGCATCGAGGAGCTGCTTAGCCCGCCCACGCCAAAGCGGCCCGTGGCCGAACTGTGGAAAGACCGCACCAAGACGATCATCGTCCCCGACGCGCCGGACCCCCTCTGGGAAGAGACCTGGATGCGCTGGATGATGTATGTCCTGTGCGGTTTGTTGTGTGGAGAATGGTTGATACGGCGGCTGTTCAAAATGGCGTGAAATAACTATGGCAACCAGCACCACCGAAAATCGACCGGCACTCACCCCCGCCGTTCGGGCGCTATTGGGTGGTCTGCGCGGGTGGATCCGATGCTACGTGTGGTTCGAAGGCCTCACGACCGCCGCGACGTGGCTGGGGGTCGCATTTTGGGCAAGCCTGGCGATCGATTGGTTCTTCGAGCCGCCGCCGGTGGTGCGCGCCTTGATTCTGGTGGTGATCGGACTGGGACTCGCCGTGGTGTTGTTCCAACTGATCGGTCGCCGGGCCTTCGTTCGCCTAAGCGACGGCAACATGGCCACGGTGCTGGAACGGCGATTCCCGCACTTTGGCGATGGCCTACTGACGGCCGTGACGCTGACCGAGCGCCAAGCGGACCAGTCGGAGTGCAACCTGGAATTGCTGGCCCAAACGTGCCGCGAGACGGCAGGGCGGATTGGCAAGGTGCGGCTGCGCGAGGTTTTCAACCCTCGGCCACTTTGTCGCAGCGGCGTCGCCGCGTTGCTGCTCGCCGCAAGTATCGTCGCTTTCGTGGTGTTGTTTCCCGAGCAGTCGAGCGTCTGGGCGCGGCGGAACTTGCTGCTCGACAAGGACTTGTTATGGCCGCGGAACACGTATCTTATAGTCGAAGAGGGGCTGTTTAAGGACGGCGTGGCGAAGGTCGCCCGCGGCGCCGATTTCGAAGTGATCGCCAAGGCCGACACATCCTGGCCGGTGGTGCCGCGAGTGGTCCAGATCCGTTACCGCAACGAGGGCGGCGGCCGAGGCCGGGTGACGATGAACCGCCTCGGGACCGCTCGCCAGAGTGGCGAGCTGTTCCAAAAATACTCCCACACGTTCCAGGGCGTGCTGACGCCGATCCGGTTTGATGTGCTCGGCGGCGACGCCCGCATTAGTGATCTGCGGATCGAGGTGGTCGAGAACCCCACGCTCGTCGAGATGACGCTCGAGTGCAAGTATCCACGCTACATGAATCGCACAGCGAAGACCATGCCGGTCACCGGATCGATGCAAATCCCGCGGGGGACCGAGGTCACCGTCCGCGCCCGGTCGAACAAGGAGCTTGTACAAGTGCGGATCGATACGGCCGCTGACGGGCAGTCCTCGTCGCCGCACGTCCTTGAAAAAAACGATCTGAATGCTAATCACCGCAACTTCCGCTACACGATCGCGTCGCTCGATAATGATATCAAGCTGCTCTTCACGCTCTGCGATACCGACGGCATCACCGGCCGCGATCCGGTTCGCTTGTCGCTCGATAGCATGGCCGACGCCGCACCGCGATTGACTGCCCGGCTCGACGGGATCGGCCAGGCGATCACGCCGATAGCCACCCTGCCGACCATGGGAAAAGTGACCGACGACTGGGGAATCGCCGACGTCTGGTACGTGACGACGCTCCAGGGATTGAAGCCCGCGAAGCG
>JAUWWA010000370.1 GCA_030617125.1 Pirellulales bacterium
GACTAGTCTGATGGCCGAATAGATGTAGTCGGTTTCGTCGTAGACTTGGACCAGAACGAGGCCGCGTGGTTCGAGCACGTCGCGGTTCAACCTGGCCGCCACGTCGCGCAATCCGGCCATGGTCTCCAGGACGTTCGCGCCCGTCTCGCGAACGCAGTTGATAGCTATGCACGAGGCGCCGAAGTTCTTGACCAAACCGGTCGGCTTTTTGTAGCCCAGCTTGACCTCGGCGACGTCGTGGACATAGACGGGCACACCGTCGCGGCGCGCGATGATCGTGTCGCCGATCTGTTCGGGATCCTGGACCTGTCCCATCACGCGGACGACGTACCGGCGCTTGCCGTCCCAGATGTCGCCGGCGGTGGTGTCGCGGTTCTGGTCGCGCAGGACGCGGCGAACGTCGCCGATCGTCAGCTTCCGCGCGGCCAGGCGTTCGGGATCGACGATCACCTGCATTTCCTCTTCCATGCCGCCGTAGACGTTCGAGTTCGACACCCCTTCGACACGCTCGAACTGGGCCTCGATCTGGTCTTCGGCAAAGCGCCGCAGCTTGGGCACGTCGATGTCCGCCGGGAGTAGTTGCTCGATGCGGAACTTGATTTCCGGATGCCGTTCGACCACTTCCAGCAGCCGCCGGGTCCTCAGGCCGGAGTTGTGCGCCAGCCGCGCGGGCTCGAGCAGCTTCGCCAGGCCGAGATTGGCCTGTTGAAACGCCGCGATCTCTTCCGGCGAACCCACCCGGGAGCGGAGAACAAACCAGGCAATCGCATTTTCGTTGGCTCCCGAGGTGCTGATCACCGGCTCGTCGGCGTCCTCGGGGTACTCGGGCACCTGTTGCAGGCGCGTGTTGACCTTCAACATAGCCTCGGCCAGATCCGTGCCGACGGCGAATTCCAGCGTGATCGAGCCTTGGGAATTGCGGCATTCGGACGACATCTTCTTGACGCCCTCGACGCCCTTGAGTTGTTCCTCTTGCTCCTGGACGATTTCGCGCTCGACCTCCTGCGGCGCGGCGCCCGGCCAGGTTGTTTCAATCATGATGGTGGGAATCTGCACCTCGGGCGTAAGCTGCATCGGCATCCGCAATAGGCCGATCAAACCGAACAGCACGAACAGCAACACGCCGACCGATACCTTCACCGGATTATGTACAAAGGCTTCGATCAGGGGCATGGCGAACTCGACGTGCTAAGCCGCTAGCGGCACCAAACTGACTGAGGCCGTCCGGGAATGGCAGGCGGGAAAACATGTTGCAGAAGCCTGTCGAGAAGCGACGGTGGAATCCTCCAAACCCAGTCAGGGGGGGTTTCAATCGTATTTCAAGTCCTTCGACGTCCTAGACACCTTCGGTTGACTGTCCGAAGATGCCGTTTTGTCAACGATGCTCACCGGCTGGCCGGGAAACAGGCGCTCATTTCCCTCAACCACGACGCGCTCGCCCGGACTGAGTTCTCCCCGCACTTCGATCAGCCCGTCTACCGCCGTGCCCAACTCGACCGTCACCATGCGAGCCACGCCGTCGGGCAGCGGGCCGGGCGACGTCTTCCCCGTCGACGGCCCACCACCGGGCGCCGGGCCATTGGGCAGCGGAGCCACAGCGTACACCGTCGGACGTTCTCCACCCAGCACCAGGGCGTCCTTGGGAACCAACAACACCAGGCCTTTCTCGCCCAGCGGCAGGGTAACACGGGCGAACATGCCGGGCTTGAACAACGGCCCGTTGGGGCCGTCGCGGTTCTCCAGCCGCACCTTCACCGGAAAGCTCCGCGAGCGAATGTCAGCTTGCGGCACGATCGCGCTGACCGGCGCCGTCCACGATTGGCCCGGCAAGGCCCCGATCGTCACGCGGGCCGTCATCCCGACTTTCAACCGCGGAACGTAACTCTCCAACACGAAGACCTCGACGTCGACCGAGCCGATCTCGATCACATCGACCACCGCCGCTCCCTGGGCGATCCACTGCCCGACCTCGGTATGCTCCGCCGTCACATAACCGTCAAACGGCGCCTCGATGGTGTGCTCGGTGATTTCGTCTTCGAGCCGGTGGACCTCCTCTTCGGCAGAGACCATCCGGGCGCGGGCCTGCCCGATCTTCTCCTCTTGTGTCGCCACGGCAAGTTTCCATGCCGATGTGTCCTCGACGTACTTGTGCTCGGCGCCCTGCGCCGCGGACCTCACTTCTTGCAGATCGTCTTCGCTGGTGACCTTGCGGGCGAACAGCGTTTGGGTGCGTCTCAGCCGTGCCGCGGTGAAGTCCCGCGTCGCCTTGGCGATCAACATTCGGGCGCGGGCCTGCTCGATCTCTGCGGGCAGCGATTCTTTCAGCTCGGCCAGTTCCTGCATGCGCAATTCGAGTTCCGCCTTGGCGGCAGCCAACCGGATTTCCAACTGCCGGGTTCTCAACTGCGCCAACGCGTCGCCCTTGTTGACCGCATCGCCCTCACGAACCATCAATTCGATCACGCGGCCGTCAACCGGGCTGCCCACCGTGCTGGTGCGCAGGGGTGTTACCGTGCCGACGAACGTATACCCAGCGGCCAATTCACGTTGCTGCACCTCGGCCACGAGGACCTGGGCGGGAGGCATCTGCGCAACGGACGCCGCGCAATACGCGACAACCAGCCAGCCGGCCAGAGCGCTGACGAGCCGAACGGCGGAAACCGAGCCCGTCGATTGCCGGACGCGGGGAAACCTCCGCACCCTTTGCGCGCACGCGTTACCGCTCCACCCGGCTCTGGCCAAGAACCACTCTAAAGGGCCCATCGTCATCCGTCTCTCGAGCGCAAACCTACTGATTCACGGCAAAGGAAGGCACGTATACGGTTCCCCTGTTCCTATGATAGATGCGCTCGCAGCAAACGTCAAGCAAACTCGGCGCGGGGCGCACGCATACGGCGCGGAACGGCCCGGGCGCCAACGAGTGCTCAACCGATAATCCTCTTCCAGCGCTGAAGATTCCACTGGATCTTTTCGGCTTGCGTCATCTTGCTGAAATCGGGTTCTTTCGACGGCTGGCCTGCTGAGACGATTGAGCCACCGGTGCGCTGCGTGGAGAACTCCGCGGCGCGATAGGCGCCGGCTCGAGCGGTCGCTTGCAGGTCGTCTTCGAGGCTGCGGTAAGGCCGAATGTTCAACTTGGCAAGTTGCGCATGGTAGGACCGCACGGCCTCTTCCGGCCCAAGCTGATCGTCGGCTAC
>JAUWWA010000148.1 GCA_030617125.1 Pirellulales bacterium
GACGCACAAGCTGAGCGGGCCGAGGGGGAAATACGTCAAACCGGCGAGGCAAACGGGCAAGCCTCCCCTGTGGAGGGGCGATTTCGGGCGCCGACACGGCGAGAATCCGGTCGAAAATTGGAGAGTCCGCGCCAGGCGCTAGACACGGGGGGCGCCGTGATAAAATCAAGAACATCGTCAGTCTGGATCGGCTCTGGGCTGACGCCAAATGGGAAATGTCGGATTACAGAATCTGGAGTATTCCCTGAAATCCTTGACAACAGAGGTGCACACATGTGGAATACCGTCTCGAAGCTGGTTGCCGGAGTCCTGGTGACGCTCGGCTGCGGCCTGCCGTGCATGGCGCAGCAATGGGGTACGACCGGACGCCAGCCGGGAATGTTTTCGAGCCGCTCGATCGGCTCAGCCAGTTCGGCAGTTCAGCACCGGTGGCTCACAGCGGATCAAAGCGGACAGTCCGCGGCCGGCGCCGCTCGATCGGGAAGCAGAGGGCGACAGCGGACGGGTTACCGCCAAACGGGTTCGTTTGTGGGGGCGGACCGCCAAGAGTTAGAAAGCTTCCTCGAACGGTTTGAACAGGTGTCTCGCGACGGCTTCCGAGCGTCCCGGAGACAGCGGCAGCGCCCGGAACAACCGGCGCCGAACGGTCGCGGCACACAGCGAACCGGCAGCGGCGCACCCGTGGTGCGCACGCGCTTGCATATTGCGTTCAACTATCCCCAACCTTCAGCTTCCGAGACTATTGAGGTGCTGGCCAAGCATTTGGGGCGTTTGGCCCGGACTGGGGCCACGGGTCCGGTTGGGCTGCAGGTCCGGAACGGGACGGCCACACTCCGCGGTGTGGTTGCCAGCGAGCACGACCGCCGTCTGGCCGAGCAGTTGGTTCGACTCCAGCCCGGGATTCAGCGGGTGCGAAACGAAGTTGTTGTGGAGGCGGCTCCCGCCCAGGGGGACGGGCCGCGGGTGAGGCCGCCGTTGGAGGAACCGGAGTAACCGATCTTGGCGGTGACGGGATCCGGTATGGCGCCGGCGCGTACCGGGCCGGTTCGCCATGGTAGGCTGACGGCCCGCGCAGCGCCTTAGACTCCAGTCGGCTGTACGGCGGTGGGATCGGGATCGTGGTGCAGGTCATTCGCCGACGAGCGGCGCCGTGCTTGGCGGCCGCTACGGCATCATCCGGTGAAACCGTTTCGTGCGATGTCAACTGAATACCATGATTTCGCGGCGGGGTTACCGGTGGTGGAGCGGTGGGCGTCGGACGGTGCCCGGCGGCTAACATTTTCCTGCCGGGCAGGAGTTGCATGGCTTGCTCACCTATGACAACCGGCCCGCCCTCAGGCAGAAAACGGACAATCAAGCTGATCTGCTTCTGCGGACCGCCTGCTTTGTCCCACGGAATCCACACGCTATAGGAGTGGCCCAGGTTTGACTTGCTATAGTGCTTGGCGAACTGCTCCTTGGTGAAAACGTACTTCCGGTCAGGCTTCACGTTGCTGGGATCTCGCGCCTCTTCGTCGAAGGCGTAGATCACCAAGGAGCCCTCGACCTTGACCGGTTTGGGGCGCCCGTCGCCGTAGAAGGTCAGTCTACCGCCGAAGCCCCGGGCGGCGGGGCGATTGGGCTGGTGGAGCACGGTGTCGGTCCACGTCGCCACGACCTGGTCCGGTGTTTCCGGTTGTTCAGGCGGATACAGCGGAAACTGTGGCATTCCGGCGATGTCCAAACCCGCGCAACCGGACGCCACCGCCGTCGTCAACACCAGTGCCCAGCACCTGAAGCGAAACTCTGTCAACATACTCCTTCCTTTCACTCTGAGCTATGGAAAAGAGGCGGGAGCAGACCATGTTCGCCAATTCCCGGAAATGCCTGGACTCGGAAGTGGATGGGAGTACTGTGCGGGCTGCACTGTCGAGGAATCGGCCTGAGGCCGCGAAGCGGGCGGCCCTCGGTAGTCGGCCGGCCGGTCGCTTGCCACCGGAGCGGTCACCGCGGAGGACGGCGTCTGGGCCGGCTGGAAACGGCGTGCCTGGAGCGGCCTGGTGGGGCCAGGCGTAATTCCCGGTAAGGGACGCGGCGCAGGCAGGCTTTGGGTCGAGTCCGAGCCACCCGGCTGTCGAAGGTCTTGGATTGGTGGTAGTGATTCATCGGGCACCCTCAGCGGTTCCGACGGTTCCGTCCGTGACGGCGCGGGATTGGGTTGCGGCCTGTTGGGCGCGCCCTCTGGCGCCATAATCGTCTCGGCTCCAAGATCCATGTCCGGATAAATCACCGGCAGCTCTCCATCGGTCCATTCATCGGATCGACCGCGGAGTCCCGCGTCGCCGTGGATTTCCATCACGTCGCCCAGGCACCAGTGCATGCGAGCCGCTTCGGTCTGCTTGATCGCTTCCGCATCACCCTCATTGCGGATAATATGCGGCGTCATGATGAACAAGGTTTCCTTCCGCCGAACGGTTGCCAGGTCGTAGCGGAACAGATGGCCGAGGATGGGAATGTCCGACAGAAACGGTACACGGCGGTGATTCTCCTGCTTCTCCTTCGTAATCAACCCACCCAACACGACCGTCTGGCCGTTGAGCGCGGCGACGGTGGTCTCGGCCACGATTCGGTTGATCGGAGGTTGGCGGATGACTTCGCCGGTGGCGGAGATGGACACCGGCGTGCCCTCGGCCTCGCTGCCCAAGGCGGATCGCTCCGCCAGGATTTCCATGACGACCAAACCGTCGGGACTGATCCGCGGGGTCACTCGGAGTATCAGTCCGATCTCTACTTGCACCACATTATTGGTCTGAATCCCCCCGACGCTGATGCCAGTGCTGCTAATCAAGGAGACCTGCTGTCCGCGCTGGATGAAGGCTAGCTGGTTGTCGAGCGTCATAATCTGTGGGCGACTGAGAACCTCAAGTCGTCCACACTGTCGTAGCGCGCGAATCAGGACGCTGACGCCTTCGCTGGAGGCCGACAGGACCAGGCCGCCGTAGCCCAGTTCGCCATTGACGCGACCCACGGCAAAACTCGACAGCCCCTGAGCGCCAACCACATTGGATGCGAGCAGCGCTGCATCGCTGCCGCTGTTGCCCAAGGGTTGGTTGTTGAAGTTGTAACCCGGCGTGTTGCTCGCTCCTTGGATAATCTCTTGTGTGTCGGTGATGATGCCGTCCGCGGTCGACTCCTGGGTCGAATTCATTGTGGTGATCAGATTGCCCAGGAGACTGCGGTCAAATAGCACCGAGTCTTGCAGGCCCAACTCGATGCCGAACTCGTCCAGATCGTTCAGTTCCACCTCGACGATCAGGGTCTGGATCATGACCATCGGCGGCCGTTCGTCGAGCTTTTCCACGAGTTTCTTGATTTCCTCGAAGTATCGCGGCGTGGCGCTGACGATCAGGCTGTTACTGACCGGTTCGGGGACGACGACGACTTCTCGCTCAATCTGTTCAAAGGCGCTATAGAGCCCCGGGGTTTCCGCTTCCACTTCCCGGCGGCTCTGTAGGAACTCATTGATGGCCGTTGCGACCTCGATTGAGGGTGAGTTCTTCAGGCGGAAGACCATGGTCCGGCGATTGCGAACCTCGCTCTCATCGAGCCGGAAAAGGACGGCTTGCACGACGTTCAGAGCACCCGCCGAGCCGGAAGCGATGATGGTGTTGGTGCGGATATCCACGGCAAGCCGCAACGGCACCAACGTGCTCTCTCCCTCACCGACGCCGGTGCGCACCGCCGGCTGACCGCTGGCCGCCGGCTCGCCGCCAAAGAGCCGCTGAAGCATTTCGGCCAGAGCGCTGGCGTCGCCGTTGACGATTGTGAAGACCTTCACCTGGGCTTCAGCGGCGGGTAGCTGGTCGAGTTGTCGGATCAGGGCCGCGATCAGCTCCATGCTTTCGGCCGGCGCCGACACCAGCAGAGTGTTCGATCGGGCGTCGGCCGTAATCCGCACCCCGGTCAGGATGCCCGAACTGAGCTGCTGTCGGCCTTTGGCGTCTACCGTGATGAACCTCAGCATCGTTGATTTCTCTTGGGCGGCGCCTCCGGTTGCCGGTGGTTGCCCCGGGGCCGGTGGCGCCGGAGTTGGAGCGACCGAGAGACCGGCTTGGCCGTTGATCGCGCGCTGAAGGATCGGCGCCAAATCAGCAGCCAAAGAGTTTTGCAGGCTGAACACCTTAATCAGGTTGACCGCCGCGCTGGTGGACGTGTCGATCCGTCCGATCAACGCAGCCACCTCAGCCATGTCGCGGGGCGCGGCCTGAACGATCAGCGAGTTGGACCGGACGTCCGCAAGCGTACGAACTTTCGTTCCCAGCGAGCCCCGCTCGCTGTAGAACGCCTGAATCTGAGCCTGGGCCTCGGCGGCTACTGCATGGCGCAGCGGAAACACGCGGAATTGTGTCTCCGGCGGCACCGGCATATCGAGTTGCTTAAGGAGGCCCATGACCATATCGACGTTCGGACGGCGGCCTACCAGCAAGAGCGAGTTTGGCTTGACCAGCGGCGTGATACTCACGGCCCCACGTCGGGTGGAAAAGATGTCCTCGTACAGTTGAACGACCAGTTCGGCCAACGTTTGGCAGTCGACGTGCCGAAGGCCGTAGATCTCCACCGCCGGTTCCGTCTCCGCACTGAGTTGCTCGATCTGTTTGATGATCTCCATGACTCGAGCAACGTCGCGGCCATGCCCTCGAATCACTAACACGTCCAGACCTTCGAGCAGTTCGATCTGCACCTGACCGACCAGCCCTCCGTCCGGTTCAACTGGTGCTTGCTGGTTTGTCGAGGAGCCGCCGTTGGCGCTTCCAGCCGCCGTCGTCCCGCCGTTCATGGCGAGCGCCTCGGCGCGTGGATGCGCAGCGTTCGAGGCGTCGAAGCCGATCGGTTGGCTTGTGGTCTGAAAGGCGTCGACTGCCCGCCGTATGCTCGCCGGGGCAGCCGTCTTGAGCGAGCGCAGCCAAGTATCACGCCCCGTCGGCGAATGGATCCTCTCCAGTGCCCGAATCATTCCCAACGCCGACTGCATCATCCGGGGCTCAGCCCGTAGCGACACGCGATGGTTCACAAGGTCAATCGTCCAATGAATCGATCCGCCGGCCGAGTGGCGCAGCCGGTAGCGGCGCTGCTGAGCGCCCGGTCCGGGCATCGCCTGCAACCGATCGCCGAGTATCTCGACCAGCGCCGATTCCAACTGTTTCCCACTGATTTGCTTCAACTGAACCGTCGTTGACTCCAGGGGCGTCGATGCGGCAGGCACGGGTCTGCTGGCGTGAGGATGGGAAGCCGGACGTGGACTTGGCGCGGCGCCCGATGCGCTTGGGCCAAGCAACTGCGCAATCAGGTCCTGAACCGCCGGCGGGGCCACGACCAGGATTTGGGAGGTCCTCGCGTCAGGCGCAATGCGCACGCCGGAGACCCCTTCGAACTGTCGTCGCAGACGGGCAACGGTTGTCGGAACCTCTCCGGCCGCCAGAGAGTAAGCCTTCAACAACGGTTCGCCGGTCTCGGATGCCGGCTGCTGGAAGGCCGCTGGTTGGACACGACGCGTTGACGCCATGGCGGCACGCGCAGGTCGGTTGGCTCGTTCCGCTACGGACGGTGCGAGCCGCCTGGCTGTTGCCCCGCTAGGCACGTGCCTCGGGACAGGCGAATCCTGGGCAGGGCGGCTGTGC
>JAUWWA010000430.1 GCA_030617125.1 Pirellulales bacterium
CCGGTGCAACAGGTGCGAAGCGTCTGAAAGATGGCGGTCGGATCGCCGCCGCGGGTCTGCACCAGCGCCGGGCAGTCGGCCCGGCTGAGCTTCTCGGCCAGCACACGACGAATTGCCTCTTCATGCGCGTTGAGAACTTCCAACAACTCACTCATCGGCCAGACTTGCTTAAGCGACAGGATTCCCCGGTTCAGACTCTCGGAGACAAGCTCCTTACGACCCAGTGTGGCGATGCCGCGCCGCCACAGCGCGTCCTTTTCTCTATTTGATTATCGTCGGGGCTTCGCGGGTGTCAAGACCCCTTTCTATGGCGGCCTTGACGGACTATGCCGCAAAGCCGTATACTTGCACGTGTAGGCTCTTGTGAACCTTTCAACTCGACAAGAGGCAGGCAATATGAAAAGCGAACGGCGTCACGAACTGGAAAAGAACGCGTTGGCCGATTGGCTGGGTGACTTCATCGAGAAGGTCAAACCCTACCAGAACGCGATCCTCGCCCTGGTGATTCTCGTTGCGGCGACGATCGGGGCGTACACCTTGTGGAGCCGGCAGTCGGAGGCGAGAACGGAGGCCGATTGGGACGAGTTTCATGCCGCCTGGTCGTCCACGCGGTTGAACCTATCCGCCTTCGACCGAATCGCCGAGCAGCACCCGAATACACACCTGGGCCTCTGGGCCGCCACGATCGCCGCCGATCTGCACCTCAACATTGGCTGTAACCTGTTGTTCGCCGACAAGGCCGGCGCGAACCAGGAGCTTCGCCAGGCGGTGGACCTCTATGTGGCGGTTCGTCAGCACAGTCGCCATCCGATGCTGCTCGAACGCGCCACGTACGGCTTGGCGCGTGCATGGGAGGCACAGGGTGATCTGCAACAGGCGATCGAGCGCTACGAAGACGTCGCCCGCACCTGGCCCGACGGGGCGTATGCCACCGAAGCGGCGCGCCGGACGGAAGACCTCAAGCGGCCAGCCACCAAGGAGTGGTACGACCGTTTCGCCAAGTTCGATCCCAAGCCGGCCTATGCCGACGAGCCCGGCACGCCGGGGAAGCGTCCCGCTTTCGACGTCGGCTCGCCGCCCGAAGAAGGTCCGCTATTCGTGCCGAAGATCAAGCTGGACGAAAAGGGCGAGGACGACAAACCGTTGGACAAGCCCGATGACAAGCCGGCGGACAAGCCCGACGACGAACCGGCCGACGTGAAGCAGTCACCCGATAAGACGGACAAATGACCAAACAGTTGGTGGTCGCGGCAGAAGAGGCCGGCCGCCGGCTCGATGCCTTCCTCGCCGACCACTTCACCGACTACAGCCGTGTCCATCTTCGCCGCGCTATCACGGCCGGTGGCGTGAAGGTCGACGGCCGCGGCGGCAAGCCGGCCTATCGGCTCAAGCCGGGCCAGCGCGTCGCCATCGTCTTGCCCGAAATCTCCCGCGAGGCGCCCACGCCCGAGAACATCCCGCTGGACGTCCTCTACCAAGACGATCACCTGGCGGTAGTCAACAAGCCGTCGGGCATGGTCGTGCACCCGGCGCGGGGCAACTGGTCGGGCACCTTGGCCGGCGCGTTGCAGCACCATTTTGGCCGAAGGCTCAGCAGCACCGGCGGGCCGACGCGGCCGGGTATCGTCCACCGGCTCGACCGCGACACCAGCGGTGCGATCCTCGTCGCCTGCACCGACATCGCCCACACCCGGCTCGCCAAGCAGTTCGAGTCGCGGTCAATCGAGAAGGAGTATTTCGCGCTGGTGGCTGGCTGTCCCGATCACGATCGCGACGTCATCGAACAACCGATCGGCGCCCATCCGCAGCAACGCGAGAAAATGGCTATCCGCCGAGACGAGTCGATCAGCCGACCGGCGCATACATTCTATGAGGTCCGTGAACAATTCGATGGCTTCGCCGCTGTGAAGGTCCTGCCGAAGACCGGCCGCACGCACCAGATCCGCGTACATCTGGCCCACATCGGCTGCCCGGTGTTGTGCGATCGGCAGTACGGCGGGCGTTCCAGGATCACGCGCGGCGAAATCCGCCGCGACGCCGACGACGATCTCGTGCTGCTAAAGCGCCAGGCCCTGCACGCGATACGGCTGACATTCACCCACCCGGCGACCGGCAAGCCGCTGAACATCGAGGCCCCGCTGCCTGCCGACATGGCCGCCGTGCTGGCCGAACTGCGTGAATACCGCCGGCTGTAACTCCAACCCCCACAAAACCGCGATCGTTGGTCGCGCCCGCTGCACCGGCGACCGTTACTCGCGCCGTCATCATGCCACCCCCCTTGTCTGTCGAGGAAGATCGGCTATTCTCATGGCTGTCGGCATCGCCACCCAAATTCGCCGACTCGCAAGGTGTTTGCGAAGCTGCCACACTAACATCAAATGGCCTCCGGGAGGAAATCACCATGGGCGGATTCTACGGTGTCGCTTCGAAAGACGAGTGCGTTGCGGACCTTTTTTACGGCACCGACTACCACTCCCACCTGGGCACCGTGCGCGGCGGGATGGTCGTCAAGAACGACCAAGGCTATACCCGGTTCATCAAGGATATCACCAATGCCCAGTTCCGCAGCAAATTCGAGGACGACCTCGACAAGATGCACGGCTCGCTGGGCATCGGCGTGATCAGCGACTACGAAGACCAGCCGCTGATCATCGGCTCCCACCTGGGGACTCACGCCTTGGTCACCGTCGGAAGGCTCGGGAATCTCGACGCCTTGGCCGCCGAAGCGTTCAACGAGCAGACAACGCACTTCTCC
>JAUWWA010000218.1 GCA_030617125.1 Pirellulales bacterium
ATCGAGCAACTCCGCGGCGACGGCGTCGTGCTGGTCGGCCCGGAGGAAGGCTACCTCAGTTGCGGCGCCCACGGCCCGGGACGCATGGCCTCGCCGGAGACGATCTTCAAGGCCATCGCGAAGCAATTGGAGATAGTGGATAGTGGGTAGAAAGCGAAAGGCGATTCCTGCGTAGCATTTAGCATTCATCGTTCATCACTCATCCTTTCTCCTTTCCATGTCCCGCATTCTCATCACCTCCGGCCCGACGCGCCAGTACCTGGATCCCGTGCGTTATGTGACCAACGCCTCCAGCGGCCGGATGGGGGCGGCGTTGGCCGCCGCCGCGGTCGACGCCGGCCATGAGGTGGTCGTCGTCCCCGGGCCGGTCGACGTCCAGTACCCCGAGGCCGCCGAACTGATCGAGGTCGTCTCGACCGAGGAGATGCTCGAGGCGGCGCTTCGGGCCTTTCCCGGCTGTGACGGGCTGATCGGCGTCGCCGCCCCGAGCGACTACCGGCCCGTGATGGTCTCCTCGCGGAAAATCCGCAAGACGGGCGAGCCGCTCGTCCTGCACCTGGTCGAAACGCCCGACATCGTTGCCGAACTGGCCGCCGTCAAGGGGTCGCAGTGGATGGTCGCCTTCGCCTTGGAGACCGAAGACGAGCGGATGCGTGCGCTGCAAAAACTCGAACGCAAGAGTTGCGACCTGATCGTCGTCAATGGCCCCGAGGCCATGCACGCCGCCGACACCAGCGTCGAGGTCATCGACCCGGAGGGCCATGTGCTCGGGGCTTTCTCCGGCGACAAGCCGACAGTAGCCGTAGAGCTGTTTCAGGTCATTCGGCAGCGGTTGATCGAACGGCAACCCCGCCGACAGGATGGGTGATTCCACCCACACGCAGGGACAATTCCCGATTCGCCGGGGTGCGAGCACCGACCCCACACATTCTCCTACCGTGGGGACTGGAAATGACGCCGCCGGGGTGTTATTAGTAGTATAAGAGGTCAATCATGCGAATCGGTGTGTTTTGCAGCGGCGGCGACGCCCCGGGAATGAACCCTTGCTTAAGGGCGGTTGTCCGCTCGGCGGTCGCCGCCGGGCACGAGGTCGTCGGCATCCGCCGCGGGTACCAGGGCCTGCTCGACGAAGATTTCTACGTCAACGCGGCCGGCGAGCCGGTCATGGGGCTCCGCAGCGTCTCGAACATTGCCAAGCTCGGCGGCACCATCCTCCACAGCAGCCGCAGCGAAGAGTTCCGCACCGAGGCCGGGCGGCTCAAGGCGGTCGATGTGCTCGGGAAGCACAAAATCGACGCCCTGATCCCCATTGGCGGCGACGGCACCTTCCACGGCGCCGTGGCCTTGGCCCAGCACTGGGACGGCCGGATCATCGGGTGCCCCGGCACGATCGACAACGACCTGATGGGCACCGACTACTCCATCGGCTTCGCCACCGCCGTCGCCACCGCCGTCGATGCCCTCGACAAGCTCCGAGACACGGCCGAAAGCCACGAGCGGCTCTTCCTGGTCGAGGTGATGGGCCGGCACAGCGGGTACATCGCGCTGTACACGGCGTTGGCCGGCGGTGCCGAAGTCGTCGCGCTGCCCGAGACCGAGACCAACGTGCCGCTGATCGTCCAGCAACTCCAAGTGCTCAAGGCCCGGGGTAAGCAGTCGATCATGGTCGTGGTGGCCGAGGGCGACGAAACCGGCGGCGCCGTCGTGCTCAACGAGGACCTCAAAAAGGCCGGCTGCCCGTTCCAGACCCGGGTGCTCACGCTGGGGCACCTCCAGCGCGGCGGCTCTCCGGCGCCCGCCGACCGCATCCTCGGCAGCCGCCTGGGCGACTTCGCCGTCCAGGCCGTCCTCGAAGGCGAAACCGGCGCCATGGCCGGCGCAGTCAACGGCCAACTGGTGCTGACCCCGCTGACCGACACCTACGCCAAGCACAAGCCAGTGCCCGAGGAACTGCTCGATCTGCTCAAGACGCTGGCCAGTTGAAAGGAAACGGGGAGCGGCCCAATTCGCCGGAACGATCCGAAGGGTGCTTCGCACAAGTTGGACCTGTCCCCTTTTTCTCTTATGAACTGAATGGATACAATATCATCGGGGTGACTTTCATGGGAAGGATTGCAGCATCAATCAGGATTGAGAATACAGCAGATCCCGAGAGGAAGATTCGATGTGACGCTCTGGTAGATACCGGCGCCTCGCACATGATCCTACCCTCGGCATGGCGGGATCGCCTCGGCGATTTGGAGGAAATCCGCCGAGTTCGGCTCGAACTGGCGACGCAGGCGTCCGTCGACGGTATCGTGTGTGGTCCAGTGCGTATCCGGATCGAAGGGTTCGAACCGGTTTTCAGCGAGGTCGTTTTTGTGGACATGGAGCCCGAAAACGGAGAGTTCGAGCCGCGTATCGGCTACATTGTGCTGGAGCAAAGCCAGGCTGCCGTTGACATGCTCGGCCACCGACTCGTCCATGTCAAACGACTCGATTTGAAATGAGCACTCCGGTGAACGAGAGTCTTGGGTGACCCCAAACCAACCATACCAACGCAAACCAACGCGAATATTCTCGCATTCCGGCGGGGACAGTCCCCTTTGCGCCGCGCGAAAATCGCGACAGTCTCCAAGTTCCTCGTCGGTCGTCCCTAAAACTCATACCGCACGCGGTACGTGACGGTCGTCTCGCCGTCCTTGGCGACCTTGACCGGGAAGACGATCGTCCGGCTGTCGAGTTGCTCGTAGTCGTGGCTCTTCTCCAGCACCGTCCAGCCGGCCCAGCGGTAGAGCTTCTCGAGCACCTTCACCGTGACCGCTTCTTCCTTGTGGTTGCGGATCTTGACCTCGAAGGCCTCTTCGATGACGTGGTCGGTGACTTTCTTGAACTCGGTCTGCTTCCGCTCACCGACGATGTCGAAGGCGTCGCCGATGTAGAGGGTCACCTTTTCATCGCGGGGGGTGTGCGGGATGCTGTCTTCGCCGATGAACTCCAGCGACTTGTCCGTGTCGGCCTTGTACACGCGGCACTTGCCCGCCGGCAAGGCGATGCCCAGGTTCCGGGCCGCGCGGTTCTCGAACTCCACCAGCACGTTGACCTTCTTGTTCTGCTCGCGGCCCCACGCGGCGTCCCAGTAGCGCCGGTGGCGGTTCCAGCGGGTTTTGGCCCCGTCGTAGAGATAGGTCTTCACGACGGGCACCTTCTCGGCGGTGATCAGCTCGACCTGCTTGATCTGGTTGTTGTTTACCGTAGTTCTCTCGGGCAGCTTATACATCCGGTACTCGCCGAAGGCCCGGCTGGGGTCGTCGCCCCGCTCCTTGCTCGGCGCCAACTGCGTCATTTGCTTGTAGTACGCCTGGCCGTAGCCCCAGTCGATCTGCCGCGGGTCCTGCCGGACCGTGCCGGCCAGCAGCTTGACCGCCGCGTCGAGGTAGCGCGTGCCGGTGTTGTTCTGCAAGGTGACCCAGCCGCTCAGGTCGACGGCCGTCTCGTCTTCATTGAGCACGATGTTGTAGTCGGCCCGCCAGCGGATCGAGTTGGCGATGTAGGAGACCTCGACCAGGTGTTTTCCTTCCTTCTCGGCGGTGATCTCCCAAACGAGCGTCGGCCGGGTCAGCAATCCGCCGGGCAATTGGCTGAACTGGATCCGCTTGACGTTCTCGCCCCGCTCGACCATGAAGATCGGACCCTTCCGGCGGTCTTCGGCCAGCACCAACTGCCGCTTGTCGTAGCTCATCAGGATGCCCTCGTACAGCCGGCCGTCGGCCGTGTAGACGGTGATCGGCTTGTCGATGTACTTGCGCAGCAGCTTGTTGGCATTGACCAGGTCGAACTCGTAGTTCTGCTCGTCGACCGTGGCCGTCGGATCGGTGAGCGAGCGGAAGTGGACGCTCGTGGCGTCGATCGTGGCGGCCACGTCGCGGAACCGGACGATGTTGAGCCCCATGTGGAGCGGCTCGTCCAACTCCCGGCGGTCTTTGACCAGCGCGAAGTTGTTGTTGTAGATCGTCAGGTGCACGCCCGGCGCGGGCTTCTGCCCGTGGGCGGGCAAGGCAATAGCGGCCGTCAAGACCGCGGCGGTCAGTAAGCGTGTCGTGAGTTTCATGGCTTTGTCCTTTCTGAGTCGGTGCGCGAGACGCACCATGAAAGTGTTCTGATTCGCTTGAATTACACGTTTAGCGGGGCCGCATCGCGGCCCGCTGAATTGGCGGGAAACTCGGGCCGCGATGCGGCCCCGCTAAACGGACGGCTTTCGATGTGTTGCAGCACTACCATGTGTATCGCACCGTGTACGTGATTACCGTTTGTCCGTCGGCCGGAACTTCGACGTCGAACTCCAACGTGCGGAAGTCTTTCTTCTTGTGCTCGTGGCTCTGCTTGAGGATCATCCAGTTGCGATGTCCCTGAAGTGGCTCCTCGACGACGATCCGGACCGCTTGGTCCTTGTGATTTCTCAGCGTGATCTTCCAATCCTGCTCGTTCCAGTTCTGGCCGGCCTTGCGGCGATTGGCGGTTTGCACGCGCTGGGTCACCAAGTCGAAGGCGTAGCCGATGCGTATTCGCACCGGCTCGTCCTTGGGCGTGTGGTCGATCTCGTCGGAGCCGATGAACTCCGGCTGGCCGTCGGCGTCTATCTGATAAACGCGGATCGGGCCCTTGGGCAGTGGGATGCCTAGCCCGTCGCGCGTCTCCTCGG
>JAUWWA010000087.1 GCA_030617125.1 Pirellulales bacterium
GCGACCTTCCTGTCCCGGGAGCGAACCTCCGCGCCCGCGGCGCCGTAGGACTTTTGGGAAGGCCGGAGGTGTCCGGGGCTCCTCGGGTTTCTCGTCTTATCGATCTGCCAACTCTAAGCGGAAAGTGCCAAGGATGGCCAAGCTGCGTATTTTTCCAAGCGACACCCCGTGCTTCGCCCCCCGTCGCGTCTGGCTTGTGGTGCTGCTTGTGGTCGCCGTGCTCGACGGCTCGCTGCTTTTCGCCCAGGCGCCGGCCGAATTCCCGCGCGAGGAGCAGGTCGTCGAGGTCAGTGTACGGGGAAACCGGACCATCAAGCTCGAGAAGATCCTCCCGCACATTCGCACCCGGGCCGGACGGCCGTACAACCTCGAAGTGATCGAGGAGGACGTCCGGCGGCTCAACCGCTTGGGCAAATTCGTCACGGTGAAGCCCTACACACGGCGCGTGGCTGGCGGGCGGGTGGTCATCTTCGAGGTGATCGAGCGTCCCCTGTTGCAGGAGGTCCACTACGTCGGCAACCGCAAGATCAAGACGAAGGTCCTCGAGAAACAAAACGAGTTGAAGGTGGGCGACGCCTTGGACCCCTTCGCCATCGAGGAAGGCCGACGCAAAATACTCGACTTCTATCGCAGCCGCGGTTTCAGCAAGGTCCGCGTGACGATCCACGAGGGCAACAAACCGCAAGACCGCCGCGCGGTTTACGTGATCAACGAGGGCCTGAAGCAGCGGATTCTTCGGACCCGATTTGTCGGCAACACGATTGCCAGCGACGCCCGGCTGCGGACCCAAATCCAGTCGAAGCCCCCGACGCTGTACCTCTTCAAGGGCGAGGTCGACCGCCGGAAGATCGACGAAGACGTGAACCGGCTGGTCGCTTATTACCGCAGCTTGGGATTCTTCCGCGCCCGGGTCGGACGCGAACTCAAGTTCAACGCCGCCGAGAACTGGCTGACGCTGACGTTCGTGATCGACGAGGGCCGACGTTACAAGATTCGCGACGTTTCCTTCACCGGCAACACGAAGTTCGCGACCGACGAGTTGATCGGACGGCTGAAACTCAAGGCGGGTCAGTTCTTCAACCAGTCGGATATGCGCCACGACGTGGCCGAAATCCAGGAAAAGTACGGCGCGGTCGGGTACATGTTCGCCGACGTCAAGGCCGACCCTCGCTTCCTGGAACAGCCCGGGCAACTCGACCTGGTCTACAACATCAGCGAGGGCGACCGCTACCGCGTCGGGCGCATCAACGTCGAAATCAAGGGTGAAAACCCCCACACTCGGCTCACCACCGTGCTGAATCGCCTCTCGCTCAAGCCCGGCGATATCGTCGACGTCCGGAAGCTCCGAGCCAGCGAGCGGCGTTTGCGGGCGTCGGGATTGTTCATGGTCGATCCCAAGACCGGCACCGCGCCGAAGATTGTCTTCAGCCCACCGGAACTCGACGACATCGAAACTGAAATGGCCCGCGAGCCAAAACCGCCAGACAAGATCCGCGGCCAAAGCCCCGAGACGGTCGTGCGAGGCCAGTACACCACGGGCCGAGCGTTTCCTTCGACGCCTCCAACGCCTTCAAGCTCGCCGGCTTTGTGGTCGAGCCCGCCGACCCAGGGCTACCAGCCGGTGCAGCCGCAGCCACCGTACGCGGCCGTCGCGGCGGTTCCCACGCCGTTGCCGGACCAAACTGGGATATTCAGCGAGAATTCGCCGTTTTTCGGCGGTCCGCCGGCCGGCGAGCCCACCCGGCCGTTGCCGATCGACGTGATCGCCCACGAAACGCAAACCGGCCGGTTCATGTTCGGCGTGGGGATCAATTCCGACGCCGGGTTGGTCGGCAACATCGTCATCGACGAGCAGAACTTCGATTGGACCCGGTTCCCCAACAGTTGGGAGGACATCCGCAACGCCACGGCGTTTCGCGGCGCCGGCCAGCGTTTGCGTCTGGAGGCCGTGCCCGGCACCGAGGTGCAGCGGTACATGGTCAACTTCCAAGAACCGTACCTCTTCGACACGAACGTCAGCCTTGGCTTAAGCGGATTTTTGTACGACCGTCGTTACCTCGAATGGGATGAGCAGCGGCTCGGCGGCCGCATCAGTCTCGGGTACCAGTTCACCCACGACCTGGCGGGAACGTTTTCGTTCCGCAGTGCGACGGTCAACATCAACGACGCAATCGACCCGACGCTGCCGGAACTCGCGGAAGTACTCGGCGACAACTCCTTGTTCGGGTTCCGCGTGCAAATGTCGCACGATACCCGAGATAGCGCCTTCCTGGCGACGGAAGGCCATTTGCTCGAGATGGCGTTCGAGCAGGTCGTCGGTTCGTTCACCTATTATCGCGGCGAGGTCGACGTACGGCAGTACTTTCTGCTGCGCGAGCGGCCCGACGGCTCCGGACGCCATGTGCTGAGCGTTTCGGCGCGGATGGGGGTCACCAGCTCCGACACGCCGATCTATGACCACTACTACGCGGGCGGGTTCTCGACGCTCCGCGGGTTCGACTACCGCGGCGCCTCGCCACGCACTGGGGGCGTGCTCGTCGGCGGCGAGTTCCAACTGCTGGCGAATATCCAGTACATGTTCCCGATCACGGCCGACGACATGCTTCGGGCCGTGGTCTTCTGCGACTCGGGCACGGTCGAGCCGACGATCAACGATTGGAGCGATCGGTACCGCGTGGCGCCGGGCTTCGGGCTGCGGATCACCGTTCCGGCCATGGGACCGGCGCCGATCGCGCTGGACTTCGCCTTCCCGATCAGTTCCCAGCCCGGCGACGAGAAAGAAGTCTTCAGCTTCTTCGTCGGGTTCAACCGCTAGCGCAGTCATCGTCGCCGCAAGCGTCCGGTTGCATATCGTCGGGCAGGACCAGTTCGGGCGCCTGCAACAGACGTGTGGAAACTTCCACCGGCGGAGGTTGCTCGATCTCCTTGTTCGTGGCGGCGGCGCCGAGCTCCTCGAACTTCCGGGCACTGACCAACACGCGCGATTCGAGCGAAGCGGCCGCCCGATTGTATGCCGCAGTGGCGGCGCCGAGCGCCTTGCCGAGCTTGATGATGTGCTTGGCCACGTCGGCGAGCCGTTTGTGCAGTTCGCGGCCTAGCTCGCTAATCTGCTGGGCGTTCTCGGCCAACTGCTCCTGCCGCCATCCGTAGGCGGCGGCTCGAAGCAGGGCGATCAGCGAGGTCGGGGCGGCAATCAACACCTTCTCATTCACGCCCACCTCGATCAGGCTCGGGTCCTGTTGCAGAGCAGCGCTGTAGAAGCTCTCGCCGGGTAGGAAGAGCACGACGAAGTCGGGCGTCTGATCGAATTGCTCGAAGTACGATTTCCGGCCCAATGCGGTGATATGCGAGCGGACCTGCCGGGCGTGGTCCTTGAGCTTTTGGGTTCGGGTTGCTTCGTCGTCGGCCTCGATCGCTTCGAGGTAGGCTTCCAGCGGCGCCTTGGCGTCGACGACGATGGTTCGGTTGCCCGGCATCCGGATGAGCAGATCGGGGCGGAGCTGGGCGTCTTCGGTCGTGGTCGTCTGCTGTTCGTAGAAGTCGCAATGGTCGAGCATCCCGGCCATTTCAACGACACGTTTGAGTTGGATTTCGCCCCAGCGGCCGCGGACCTGGGGCTGGCGGAGCGCGCGGACCAGGTTCGACGTTTCGCTGCGCAGTTCCTTGTGCGTGTCGGCGAGCGATTCGACCTGCTGCCTCAGCCCGGTGTAGGCTTCGAGGCGGGCTTTCTAGATCTCTTGTAACTTGGCGTCGACCTTGCCGAGCGATTCCCTGACCGGCTTGACCAATTCGTCGATGGCGGTTTGCCGCTTCGACAGATCGCCCTTGGCCATCTCCTGGAACTTTTCGAGTTGCGACTTGGCCAGTTGCAGGAACGAGGTGTTGCTGCTCTCCAGAGCGTCGGCGGCCAGCGCCTTGAAGGCGTCGGAGAGCTGTTTTTTTGCGTCTTCCAACAAGACCAACTTCTCCTCAGCCTGCTTGCGCTGCTCGGCGAGCGACGTTTCGAGCTGAGCCGCCTTGGCGTTCAACTCGGTAATCCGGCATTGTCGCTGCTCAACGGTGACTTCTTTCTCCTGCAACCGGTTTCGGAGTTCCTCGATCGTCTCTTCGCGGGCGGCGAGACGTTCGGCCTGGGCGGCGGCCTGCGCGCCGGACTCGCTTCTCCCGCGCTCGAACTCGTGGCGAATCTTCGCGCTGAGCAGGACCCACGCCGCGATCGCACCGAGGCCGATACCAATGAAAAGCAACAGGATGGGGAGGATATGCTGCACGATTTTGGCCTACGAATTATGACACAACCGAATCAGATCATCCTTGCTCATACAGTATAGCGATAGTGTAGCGGGACGGCCGTTGATTTGACAAGTCCTGTTGAACAAACCTGCTATGGGGGGCTTGCTATTTCGGGGAGGCGACCTTCGCCAGCGGGCCGATGGTCACCGTCGTGCCGCGGCTGAGCGGGTGCTTCGACAGCACCGCCGCGACGTCTTCGACCGTTACCGCCGCCACCGCATCGAGTTCGTCGCGCACGCTGCGATATTCGCGCCGATGGATCCAATCGCTGCCGACCGAAAACAGTCGCCCGCGGGGCCGCTCGCCGGAAAGCACGATCCGGCTTCGCAGCTTGCTCTTGGCCTGGTCCAACTCGGCAGGAGTAACGCCGTCGGCTTCGGCGCCGCGATACACGTCGAGCACCCGCTGGAGGTTCTCGGCAGTGTGCTGCGGATCGCAACTCAGATAGGTCATCATCGCGCCGGCGTTTTCATATTCCAAGTGGCTAAGATTGGCATGTTCAGCCAGGCCCGGGTCGACCAGTTCCCAGTACAGTCGGCTGCCTGAGTCGTCGCCCAACACCATGGCCAGCAGCTTCGCGGCGTGGCGGTCGTGATCTTCAGCCGGCGGGCCGGCGGAAAGCGACAGGACGTACTGCTGCGTGGCGATTTCCTTGCGGATGGTCTGGAATCCCTCGCGCGGCACGGGCATCTCGGCGGTGCGTCCCGCCTCGGACGGCTCCCAGTGCCCGCATGATTGTCGGGTGCGGGCGAGCAGAGCGTCGAAATCGACCCGGCCGCAGGCGACCAACGCGATATTGCCCGGGCTGTAGCGCCGCCGGAAATACCCGCGCATCTGTTCGACTGACAGATTGGCGATGCTTTCGACCGTGCCAAGCGTACTGCGTCCTAACGGGTGTGCTCCGAAATGTGCCGAGCGGACCTTGTCGTCCGCACCGAACGGCGGCTGGTCGTCGTACATCCGGATTTCTTCGATGATGACCTGCTTCTCGATGTTGAAGTCGTGCTTGCGCAGCGACGGCCGCATGATGTCGCCGAGCAGTTCGAGCGCCGCGTCCTGGTGCTCCGGCAGCACGGCGGCGTAGTAGACGGTGTTCTCCTCGCTGGTGCAGGCGTTGTAGTGGGCGCCCATCTCGTCGAACTCGCGGTTGACGTCGTCGGCCTCTCTACCGGGCGTGCCCTTGAACAGCATGTGTTCGAGAAAATGGCTCACGCCGGCAATCGCGTCGGTTTCGTCGCGGGCGCCCGTCCGCACGAAGAACCCCAAGGCGGTCGAATGGGCTTCGGCGTTGCATTCGGCCACGATCTGAAGGCCGTTTTCCAGCGTGTGCTTACGAAATTCCACCGGGCACCTCCAACTTGTGCGGGCCGAGCGTGACGACCGTGAAATCGCCCGGCGGATGATCGGCCAAGTAAGCGTTGATGCTCTTATGCGTCAATGCGTCGACCAGATCGCTTACTTCACGGAGCGTCCGGGCGCGGCCCAAGTGGTACCAGTCTCGGGCGATCGAACTGCTTCGCGCGGAACTGGATTCGTGCTGCATGATCAGCGCGCTTTTGATTCGGGCCTTCAGCCGGTCCAGTTCATCCTCCTCGATGCCTTTGGCCAGGCGTTGCAGTTCGCCGACGGTGACGTCGAGGGTTTCCTGGGCCCGATCGGCGCTGGTGCCCGCGTAGCACAGCACCGCGCCGCGGTGGCGCAGCGTATGGTGCATGGCATGGACGCTATAGCAGAGCCCGCGCCGTTCGCGGACTTCGGTGAAGAGCCTTGCGCTGGCGCCGCTGCTCAAGACGCCGACCGCCCCCCATGCCTGAAAGTAGTTGTCGTTGCGATACGGCACGCTGGGGTAGGCGATGCCGATCTGTGTCTGGTTTGAGTCGTAGTCGAAGTGATAGTATTTGTGTTCAGGGGGTTTCTCGGTGACGCCTTTTGCCGGGCGTGGCCGCCAATCGCCCAGCAGTTCGCCGATCTCATCCTTCAGTTGCCGCCAATCGAACCGACCTGCCACGCCCAGGATGGTTCCACTCGGACGGTAGCGGCCATTGTAGTAAGATCGGACATCGTCGATCAGCGTTTCTTCGATTGCCTTGGCGTTGCCTTGCGTGGGTCGTCCCCAAGGATCGCCGTAGTGGCGGCGTCGCAACTCGATCATCAGCTTGTGCGCCGGTTCGTCTTCCACGGCATGAAGCTCCTGAAACATCACCAGCCGGGCGGCTTCCAGTTGCTCTTCCGGCAGGTGCGCGCTGCGAAGCAGATCAGCATAAAGCGCCAACGCGGCCGGCAGGTTATCGGCCACCGTCGCACCGCTGAAGCCGGTGTGGGCGCCGTTGACCGACTCGCCGTGTTCGACGCCGAGGTTGTCCAATTCGAGGATGAACTGATGGCTGTCGTGCTCGCCCGCCCCGCGCATAGCCATCTCGCAGGTAAACCCGCTCAGGCCGCCTCGATCGACCGGCTCGCAGGCGCAACCGACCGGCACCAAGAACGAAAAGGCCACCGATTGCAGCGATCGCATCGGCTCGGCCACCAGCACCAGGCCGTTGGGAAACGTATGTGAAAGGATCGATTCTGTCACGGATGTCGGAGGGGGGTGGGGGAGTTTAGAATTTGGGATTTGGGATTTAGAATTTGGGATTTGGGACCGTTTATCGGGGGGGGGGCCCCGCGCCCCCCAAAACCACCCAAAAACCACCCCCCGAGGCGCC
>JAUWWA010000271.1 GCA_030617125.1 Pirellulales bacterium
AAACATCGGGCCAGTTGCCCGATGATGCCCGTGTGCTGCTCGACTTCCCGCAGCAACAGCCCGCCGGCATCGGAGGTGATCGGCCCCCCGTCAAAACGAGCCAAAACTTCCCGCCGGCCGAGGCCTTGGAATTGAAACGTCTGTTGGCTACACGGTGTTTGCATCGGCTGCCTCCTTGCTACTGGCACAAGTCTTGTTTACACAAATACTTATGCCATAGAAGGCAGCCGATTGCTATAGGGGTTGTGAGATTTGCGGGCTAGGATGAGGGCTATTGGCTGAAAACGCCTTGCCTTGCTTGCGTGTCTTCGCTATACCATCGCCCACTACCCCTCTCCCAGAGGGAGAGGGGACATTGAATCCGCATTTTGCAAAAGTCCAGCGGTAAGCAAAATCTCTGCGAATATCAGAGGATTTCGGTGAATCTCGCGTGTGAGTTGATATTGCTCCGTAGCGGCGGCGGGGCATAAGCGCCTGCGCCGCCGCGCACTCCATGGCCAACCGCGGCCGGTCGCCGGCGCGCGGTCTTGGGGAAATCGGGGTTGTCGAGTTGCCTGCTGAAGATCGCCCGGTGCAACGACCATTCGGCCAGCGAAATCCTGAACAGCGGTTGTGTTTCGGCGGCCGGGAGGCGGCGGTTTGTCGCGCAGGCCAGCCCCGTCCCGCCCAGTGCGGCGGACGAAATTCGCAGGAATAACCTGTTGCATGATGGCTTTACCTGTCGGAGTTCTTGCGTACGAAGCCTGCCCGCACCCCTTGGGCGTCACGCGATAGGCCGTCCACGCAAAAGACGTACCCGTCTCTGCCAACCACAAGCACCTCGGCTAGCCCGTCATTGTCTGCGTCGGCGATCACCGGCGCGCCGGTGGGAACCGGAAGATCGCATTTCCACTCCACGTCACCTCGCTTCCCGTCACTGCCGAGGCAGTAGAGCGTGCGGCCGATAACGAACAGGGCCTCGTCGCGATCATCGCCGTCAATGTCGCCGCTGGCCGTGGTGTCTGTCACCTTGCCCGCAACGGGGATCGGCATGCGCCAATTGATCCGACCAGTGGCCGTGTCATAGCACCGGATTCCGTCGGGGTAGCCGATGCCGACAGCCTCCATGCGTTCGCTGCCGGTGAAATCACCGAACGCCGCCAGCGAGCGCGGGCTGCTGTCAACGGCATCCCACCACACATCCTTCGCGCCGTTGACGGTCAACAAGCCGGTACCGCTGGAGGTGCCGAAGAAGACGTGCGTGGTGCCGTTGTTGAGAAAGTCGCCGGCGACCGGCCGGCCCCAGTAGCGAGTTCGACGCTTCCAGAGATTCTGCCCAGTGGTGCCTTTCAAGGCATAGTAGACGTCCAGGTAAAGCATCACCGCGTCATCGAGCCCGTCTCCGTCACAGTCGGCGATGGCAAAGGGCTTGCCGCCGACTCCGCGATGGCCTTGGCGGTCCCGGTGCCAGATCTGTCGGCCGTCGCGGCCGGACAGGAGCCGTGTTTCTTCACTGTGCATCATCGAGCGTCGGAAGGTCAGCAGCACGTCCATGCGATGGGTGTCCGTGAAATACCCCACTTGCCAAAGAATCAGGCCGCCGAGGTTCCAAGCGGGCGGGCCGCCCGGAACGCGGCGGATATCGTGATGCCAGATTTCCTTCCCGTCCAGATCCATCACGACCAGACGCCCATGACCCGCCGGCGCCGCGGTGGCGTAGAGGATTTGGCGCGAACCGTCACCGCGAAGGTCGGCTGTCACCGGGCCGCGATGCACGGCAGCGTTCCACTTCTCACCTTGTGGTCGGCCGCGAATGCGCAGCAGTTCCTTTGCTGGTTGGTTGCCCTGCGGGGAGTGAAAGGCGACGATCTCTTCGCCGTGGCCTGCGACGACAATGACAGGGCTCTTGTGTCGTGCATCCCGCACGACGGCCGGAGTGGACAACGTAACGCCTGTTTCGGTTGAGCCAAGCACCTTTGCCCTGCCGGGCGAAGCCGTCAGGGAAACGTTGCGGCCGGGCGCCGTCCGACATCGTACGAGCAGGCAGCCCTTCGAGTCCAACGCCAACCCTTCGATGTTCGGGCCCGTTACGACGATACGAGGCCGCAAAGCGCCATCCTGCCATGATTCGACCGAGATGGTCGCAATTCCCGCCTTGCCCTTGACTGATCGGCGGAGGACGAACACCGGCAGCTTGCCAGCTTGCCGCCACAACACGTCACGGCGACCATCGGTCGCGCCGGTGTTGACGTGCCGCGGCATCGGTCGCTCCCACAATTGCCAAGCCGCATTCTCCCGCTGCCAGATTGTGGACGGCTTGCCGCCGTTGAGGCTGAACACACGGAGCGTCCCATACTCCTGGATCATGCCTTGGTGCGGCGTGGTCGTCAGCAGATCGGCGGCGCCGTCGCCGTCCACGTCGGCGATGCCCTGGAGGCGCGCATCGGGGATCTCCGCCTTTGTCGTACCGGTCATTCCATCGAAGACGGTCACGTACCATCGCCCATCGCCCTTGCCGTTGAGGACGTTCAGCATGACCTCCAGCCGGCCGTCGCCGTCTACATCTGCGGCGGGATCGACACTGACCTGCATGGTCTTCTGTGGGTTGCTGATATCCAGTTCAATGTCCACCTGCCACAACACGCGAAGTTTCCCGTCGCGATAGCCCAGAACATCCACGTGCTTGGAGAAATCGGCCATCACCAGAAACTCCATTGTCCCGTTGCCATCCATGTCGTAGACGCCGAAGAACCCATAACTGCGGCCCTTCGTGAAGGGGCACCTGTGCTCGAGCTTCCCGGTCCGCGCGTCGAGAATCACCAAGTCGCACCATGGCAGGAATGCGACTTCGGGTGCCCCGTCCGCATCGAAGTCGCCGACGATCGGGTTGGCAACGAAGAGCTTCGGCATCGGCGGCATCGACCAGATATCTTGCCATTGCTCATCCTTCCAGGCTTTGAGCCACCCTCGAGATGGCGGCCAGTGGCCGTCGACCATGGACCCCCGAAAGCCGGACTCGAACTCGACCTTCTCCAACCCGGGTACGTCAGGCAAAACGTCGGCATGGGTGGAGTTGTCGGTGCAGTGGGCGGGCTTCCGGCGACCGCCGCTCAGCACAAGCGGAGACCGCAGCCCCCATCGGGGGTCGTCTAGGATGGCGCGCGCATTTCTCTTGTCGTTGGTCGGCACGGTGACTATCGTGCCGCCGTCGCCCGGCCTCACCTCAACCAGCGTTTCCACCACGCCGATGAAGTGCCTCCAGGTAACTCTGGGCCTGCAAATACTGCCGTGCAGCATGGCCCGCCCTTGCTGTGACCCGTCGCGCCGATAGCAGCCCCATTCGCCAGGCTGCGGGAAACGGTTCGCGCGCCCACTGGCTGGCTGCTCGGACGAGACGTGCTGAGGGTCCGGGTCTATCTTGTCGGCGTGCCCGCGGCCCTCGACCGCGGGCGGCGCCCTGCCCATCTGCGCGGCGAGAACAAGACACCCGATGACCGCCAGCAGATATGCACGTTTCATCTGATACTCACTTCCGTTGTTCAGTTTGCCACGTTCTTGATGTGAATGAAGTTGATCTCGTCTACGGTGCCACATGTCGACCACCACGACGGCCGTTTTCTTGGGGTCGATGAGCCTGCGGAAGTTGCGAGGCTTGCCGTCCTTGTTGCGCACGCGCAGTTACAGGTCGAGCAGCTTCTCATCTCCGGGCTCGTTGATCCACCAGCGTTCGCGTTCTCGGCGTATCGCCTCTTCCAGGTGGAGTGTCTGGTTGCGCCGGTTTCGCCGCGCTCCCGGCGCGCAGAGCATCGTGCCGCTGTTGTGGTGCGGAGACGGAGACGTGTTCAGGTCCAGCGAAACGATGAGCATCTTGATCGTACCGACATCCACTTGCTCAACATCCTTGAACGTCGCACCGCGAACGGGCTTGTGCGTGGGGTCGGCATTTGGGTTGCGCACTTCGCGGCCGGCGGTGTCCCAAACACCGTTGCCGGAGTTCCACGAGCTGGCAACGATCCGCACACAGTTGTCCGCCGCTCGGGCGGGCATCAAGCTGCGATAGTAGCC
>JAUWWA010000320.1 GCA_030617125.1 Pirellulales bacterium
CTGCCGGCGGATGCGCGTCGACCGGCGTCACGCTGCGATCGGTCCCCCGAAATCCGCTGGCCGATCGGCTCCACCTGACTGCCTGCGGCGGTCCCAAGGCCAGCGAGCGGACCGTTCAGGTACTCCGGGTGTGCAACCTGGAGTACGAACTCAACGACGACCCGCGCGAACTGCTGAAGAAACTCCAGGCCGACATCGAGCGAGAACCGACGGCCGAGAAGGTCTATGCGTTTTCCGAGTTGGCCTACATCGGCGCCAAGCGGGTCGAAGCACACGACAAGAAAATCGCGTTGGACCTTTACGGCGCCGCAGTGATGTACGCCTATCATTACTTGTTCGACGAGTGTTTCGCTCGCTTGCGCAACCCGTACGATCTCCAGTTCCGCGCCGCGTGCGACCTGTACAACGGGGCGCTCGAAGGCAGTCTGCGGATCGTCTGCCAAAGCGGCAAGCTGATCCCCGGCGAGATGCAAACGATCGACACCGCCGCCGGCAGTTGGGACATCACCTGCGTGTTGCGCGGCAGCGGGTGGCGGCCGGAAGACTTCGATCACTTCGAGTTCGTCTCCGGCTACGAGATCAAGGGCCTGACGAACCACTACCGCACGCACGGGCTGGGCGTTCCGCTGATTGCCGTACGCCGCAGCTATCCGGGCGAACCGGCCGCGGCGAAATACTACCCGGGCGATTTGAGTTTCCCGGTCACCGCGCTGTTGCGGCCGATCCCGCGCGGCGATTCGCCGCAGGGACTTCATACTGCCCATCACCAGGCCGTGCTTGAATTGTACGATCCGCTCAACTCGATCGCCGCGCAAGTCGCCGGGCGGTGCGTGCCGCTGGAAAGTGATCTGACGACCCCGTTGGCGTACTTTCTCTCGAAGCCCGAGTTAAACGCCCTGGCCACCGTAGGCCTGTTGCACGGCGACAAGTTGTTGAAGATGCGCCCCGACCGCTCCGATCCGATCATGGGCCTTTACATGATCCAGCCGTACGAGCCGGGTAAGATCCCCGTGCTGTTGGTCCACGGGCTGTGGTCCAGCCCGATGACCTGGATGAAAATGTTCAACGACCTGCGCAGCTCGCCGGAGATTCGCGAGCACTACCAGTTCTGGTTCTACCTGTATCCGACCGGCCAACCGTTCTGGATCTCTGCGGCGCAGTTGCGTCGCGACCTGGCCGAAGCCCGCCGCGTGCTCGACCCCTATCACCAGGAGCCGGCGCTCGACCAGATGGTGCTCGTCGGCCACAGCATGGGCGGGCTGATCTCGCGGCTGCAAACCATCCACAGCAAGAACGACTATTGGAATCTCGTCAGCCACGAACCGTTCGAGCAGCTCAAGGTCGAGCCGGAAGTCCGACGGAAGCTGCAAAGCATCTTCTTCTTCAAGCCGAACCCCTCGATCCGCCGCGTGGTGACCGTCGGCGCGCCGCACCGGGGAAACCGCTTCTTCAACCAAACGACGCAATGGCTCCTTGGCAAACTGATCCGTCTGCCGCAGATGCTCGTCGGCGGCCAACAGAAGCTGTTTCGCGACAACCCGGACTTCTTTCACGACGAAACTCTGCTAAAGGTCGAAACGAGCATCGATTCGTTCTCGCCCGGCTCGCCTTTCTTCCCGGCCATGCTGGCAAGCCGGCGGATGCCGTGGGTGAAGTACCACAACATCATCGGGCTGGTTCCCAACACGGGCTGCTTTACGTCGTGGATGGCCGACAGCGACGGCGTCGTCGCCCGAGACAGCGCGCACATGGCCGACGTCGCCTCGGAAATCACCGTGCCGTCCATGCACGCGACGATCCACTGTCATCCGGCGGCGGTGCTGGAAGTTCGGCGGATTCTGTTGGCGCATCTGGCGGAGCTTCGCGGACGGCCGGTCGGTGCTCCGGTTCTGACCGCCGACGCGTCGGCCCGCTTGGGGGACTAGGGACTGGGAATTGTGGATTAGACCGTTTAGTCGCCGCCGGAATGGCGGCGGGCGATCTCGTCGCGGAGCCTTGCGGCGCGCTCGTACTCCTCGGCCGAAACCGCGTCGGACAACCGCTCGGCCAGCGTCCGGCCGACCTTGTACTCCTCGCGCAGCGACTCCTTTAGCTCAACGAGTTGAGCGACCAGTTTGTCCTGGTCGAACTGCTCCTCGGCGTCGAGCGCCTCGAACACCTCGCGAATGCGCCCCAGCCCGCGGTTGCACTCCTCGATGGCCGCCTCGGCCCCGCCGGTTTGCAGCACAGCCAACGCGGCGGCCTGCGTGCGGTGAAAGAGGACGAACGGCCGGTACTGCTCGTGCGAGAGGGTCCACTGCTTGTCCGCCGAGTGTTCGACGATGAAATCCATCAGCGCCAACGTGTGATCGGCGTCGCGGATCGCACGGTGAAACTCCCGCAACGCCAGACAGCATATCCGCCGGTGATAGTACTGAAGAAACTCGCGATCGATCTCGTAGCACTGGTCGTTGTCGAGCACGAATGCGTCGCCTTGGGCAAAGGACTGTTGGATGAGGTAATCCAGGTAGGTCTCCACCCCTTCGGGCCGTTCGCCGTCGGGCCGGCCGGTGGATTCCATCTGCAACAGGCCCATCTCGATGCGCATCTGTAGCACCTCGCGGCCATCGGCGCAACGGACCAGCCGCGCGCTGATCATACCCGGCTGGTAGGGCCAATCCCGAAAAACATGGTCGATGTCCTGAAAATCCGGCATCTCAGCGCCGCCGTCGGCTCAATGTGTGACAACCCTTACTCGCCCTATTATAGCTGATATCGCCGAACCGATACCGGGGGGCGGGGCGAGGGGCGAGAGATGAGGGACGAAGGGTAAGGGTTCGGTGTTCGGGGTTCAGGGTTCAGGATTTGTAGGCAAACGTGGAACTCCAAGTTCTGAACGGCAGCGCGGCCTTCGGCCGCAATCACACGGCGGGCAAGGCCCGCCGGCTAAACATCGATAGCACAAACAGTGACACCGATCACCCCCTCACCCCGTCACCCCCTCACCCCGTCACCCCGTCACCCCCTCACCCCTCGCCACTCACTCCTCGCTGCTCACCTCCCCCCGTTGCCGCTTCTTCTGAGATTGCCTTCGCTTGTGTTCGAGGCGGCGGCGGACCGACGCCCGGGTAGGCTTGGTCGGTCGGCGGCGTCGGGGGGCCGTGGCCACCTCCTCGAGCATCGCGCGGAGCTTCTCCAGGCAGTCGGCCACGTTGCGGCCCGCGTCCCGAAACCGCTGGCTGGTGATCAGCAAGTCGCCCTCCGACGTTACCCGGCGGCCGTATCTGGCGAGCAGTCGGTTGCGGACCGCCTCGGGCAAACTCGGACTGCCGGCCACCGACCAGCGCAACAGCGCCTTGGTGTTGAGCTTGTTGACGTTCTGCCCGCCCGGTCCGGAGCTTCGCGAGAACGTGAAGCGGAACTCCCGCAGTGGGATCTTCAGCTTGGGATTGATGATGAGCATGGGATTAACGGTAGGCGGTAGGCGGTAGGCGGTGGGCGGTGGGCGGTAGGCAGTTGGCGTTGGTCGACAGCCCCCAGTCACCCCCGGACCGTGTGCCCCGGCGATTTACGCACCCCCCACCCCCAACCCCCCCCCCCCAACCACATACAAAAAAGAC
>JAUWWA010000283.1 GCA_030617125.1 Pirellulales bacterium
GGACCGTGACGCTTCGCTACTCGCAGATTTGCCGCAAGCACGACGGGCTGACCGATTTCCTCTTTCCGCTTTCGACGGCGAAGTACACCTCGCACGCGGTCGAGAAGGTGCACATCCGCGCGACGATCGAGAGCGAGATCGACATCAAGAACGTCTACAGCCCGACGCACGCGATCGAGATCAAACGTCCCGACGACCGCCACGCGACGATCACGCTGACCAAGAAGAATGAGGTGCCGTCGACCGACTTTCGGCTATTCTACGACGTGGGCAAGGGGAAGGTGGGCACGCGGGTGCTGAGCTACCGGGCGGACGCCGACAAGGACGGCTACTTCCTGCTTCTGGCCAGCCCGAAGATCAAGGCCCCCGACGCCAAGCGGCCGAAGAAGACGGTGGTGTTCGTGGTGGATCGCTCGGGCAGCATGAGCGGTAAGAAGATCGAACAGGCCCGCGAGGCGCTCAAGTACGTGCTGAACAATCTGCGCGGCGGCGACCTGTTCAACATCGTGGCCTACGACAGCCAGATCGAGGCGTTCCGGCCGGAGTTGCAGCGGTTCGACGAGAAAACCCGCAAGGCCGCGTTGGGGTTCGTCGAGGGCATTTGCGCCGGCGGCAGCACGAATATCGACGCCGCGCTCGGCACGGCGCTTAGGCAACTGAAGGATTCGAGCCGGCCCAGCTACGTGCTCTTTCTCACCGACGGACTGCCCACCGCCGGCGAGACCAACGAGATGAAGATCGTCGAGGGCGCGAAGCGGCACAACAAAGTGCACGCGAGGATCTTCGCGTTCGGCATCGGCTACGACGTCAACAGCCGGCTGCTGGACAAGCTGGTTCGCGAGAACTTCGGCCAGAGCGAGTACGTCCGCCCCGATGAGGACATTGAGGACCGTATGAGCCGCCTCTACCGCCGGATCGAATCGCCGGTGATGACCGACGTGCGGCTCAAGTTCGTCTTCGACGAGCCCAGCGGCGCCTATACCGCGAAACGGATCAACCGCGTGTACCCGAAGGGTCCGCTCGACCTGTTCGCCGGCGAGCAGTTGGTCGTGGTCGGACGATACCAGAAGCCGGGCGTCGCCAAGGTGATCCTCACCGGCAAGATCGGCAAGAAGAAGCAGAAGCTCGACTTCGCGGCCAAGCTGGTCGAAAAGAGCGACGACGAGACGCACGCGTTCATCGAGAAGCTCTGGGCGGTCCGCCGCGTCGGCGAGATCCTCGACGAGCTGGACCTGAAGGGGAAGAACGAAGAGTTGGTCAAAGAGCTGGTGCAGCTTTCGACCCGGCACGGCATCCTCACGCCGTACACGTCGTTCATGGCCGACGATACGACCGATGTTCGCGATCTGGCGGCTAACACGAGCCGCGCCGGTCTCCGGCTGGAGGCGCTTAAGGCCTCAGGAGGCCGAAGCGGCTTTGCGCAGCGTGCGATGAAGGGCGGATTGCAGCGGGCCAAGGTGGCGGCGAGCACGCCTTCCATGGTTCCCGCCGGCGAATCGGCCGGAGAGATGTTCCGCCTCGCCCAACCGCAGTTTGGAGGTGCGGCTCTGGGTAGGGTGGCCGACGCGGCGACGGACGAAGCCCGAATGATCAACCAGACGGTCCGCAACGTCGGCAACCGCACGTTCTACCGTCGCGGCGGCCAATGGGTCGATTCGTTGGTGACCAAGGACCAGGAACAGAACGCCCGGCGCGTGAAGCAGTTCAGCGACGAGTACTTCGAGTTGGCCAGACGTCACGGCAAGAAGATGTCGCAGTACATGGTCTTCGACGAGCCCATGGTGTTGAACCTCGAAGACCGGGCGTACCTGATCGAACCGTAAGGTGTCTGTGGTTACTTGCTGGTAGGTGACCCGATTCATCGGGTCGGAGCAGCTTGAGCGCGCAAGGACCGCATGAATGCGGTCACTACGAACGAACCGGTTGACTCGTTCCGGCCGTTCACACCGGCTTTTCCGCTATCTTCATCTTTGTTTTCTTCGTGAGCGAAAAAGCGATATTTTGGTAATAATAGGCGGCTTCGTTAATAAAGACTGGATATAGGAGTTCGTCTTCTTGGTAGGAGATGACTTCACCGCTGAACGTTTCGAATAGGGGATCGCCTCTTTTCAAAGGTCTGTAATCGTTATCTTGAAGCTCTCGGTGCACCATGGCGCCTATCTTTCCGTTCGCGTCCTTCGGAAACTCTACTGTTCTGACATGCTCGTATACTTCAAGGAAATCATCTAGTCTTACAGATTGATTGTTGTTCCTTTGCTCGACGAAGTCCAAGCATGCCCGTGTTGCATCATAGGTTTGGCTTAACGGGCCAAGTGTCAGTGCGCGCGGGTTTGATGTAACTACTTGTGCCATCGATGTTCAGCCGGTGGGTCTCGCCCGCCGTTTGGTTACGGCCGGAGCCCGCGCTAGGTCGCTTCCCTGGAAATCGTCGTGCCGTAGGACGCGAGACGCAAATTGCCTGGGATTGAGAATCCCAATATCCACCCGCCACCCACGAAATATCGGCAGCAGTAGACCTTTTCATCCGCGGCAGATGCGGATAGGTTGAGGAGCAGATGTCCGACGATACTCTGGATCGGTCTTATGAACATGAGCGCATTACCGGAGCGGAGCCTCACGAGAAAGCCGTTTGGCAGAACCGCGGATGGTGTCCCCGTTGACCTCTACACATTGACCAACTCCAACGGCGTGCAGACCGCCATCACCAACTACGGCGGCATTGTCGTAACGCTCATCGTGCCCGACCGCCAAGGCCGCCCGGCCGACGTCGTGCTGGGGTACGAGTCGCTCGATGGGTACCTGGCCGGCCACCCCTATTTCGGCTCGATCATCGGTCGATACGGAAATTACATCGGCAACGGACGTTTCACCCTGGAGGGGAAAGAATACGCGCTCGCCCGAAACGACAATGACAACCATCTGCACGGCGGGATAAAGGGCTTCGATAAGGCCGTCTGGCAAGCCAAGGAAATCCTCGACGACAAGGACCCGACACTGCTGCTCACCTATCTGAGCAAAGACGGTGAGGAAGGCTACCCGGGCAACCTTGCAGTGACGGTCCGCTATGCCCTTACGGACGACAACGAGTTGGTCATTCACTACGAGGCCATTACCGACAAGCCTACGCCGGTCAACCTCTCGAACCATTCCTACTTCAATCTCGCCGGGCAGGGCAACGGCGACATCCTGGCCCACGAGCTGATGATCAACGCGGATCGATTCACGCCGGTCGACAAGGGGCTGATTCCCACCGGCGAAGTCCGCTCGGTGGCCGACACCCCGCTGGATTTTCGCAAGCCAACGCCGATCGGCGCCCGTATCGACTGCGACGACGAACAACTCCGCCTTGGCGGCGGCTACGACCATAACTTCGTGCTCAACAAGCGAGGCCAGGAAATGTCGCTCGCCGCCAGCGTGCATGAGCCGAGCAGCGGCCGGGTGATGGAGGTCTTCACGACCGAGCCGGGCGTCCAGTTCTACTGCGGAAACTACCTCGACGGTACTCTCGTTGGCAAGGCGGACAAAGTCTACAAACGTCTCTACGGCTTTTGTCTCGAAACCCAGCACTTCCCCGACTCCCCCAACAAGCCAAACTTCCCGTCGACAATCGTCAAGCCGGGCGAGACGTACTCAACGACGACCGTCTTCAGATTCTCCATCAAGTAACGTGCCCGCACGGTGCATCGCGGCCGGCGAACTCACCACGACCCCGTCGGCGCGGGTCCCGCAAAGCAGCGCGGGCCGATCGGACACCATCGCCCGCACAACGAACTCCACAGCGTTGGCTCAGTCAGGCACGGGTGTCCTGTTGCTGAAAAACCGACCGTCCGCTGGCCCACCCGTCCGATGCCGTGTTCTTCGCGCATGTTTAGTCTCCCTCATGATACTGAGCGTGTGCCCATTGGATTTCCTCCCAGCAGAGCGGCATCGCTTCGAAC
>JAUWWA010000269.1 GCA_030617125.1 Pirellulales bacterium
GAGACGGCCGGGACGCTCTACCTGCCGGTCGAGTGCGACTTGATGTCGATCAGCCCGAAGATGTCGAACTCAACCCCTTCGCCCCGGCAAGACTCCCGCTGGACTCGGCGTCATGAACTCGCACGGCATGCGCCCGAGGTAATTCGGCGCCTGGTGCCCGAATACGACTACCAACTGAAGTTCGTGATCGACTGTCTCGACGATTGCCGCGAGGTGGAGCGGTACTTGGTGGAGCTACCCCAGATCGATCGCACTCGGGCGATGCTGATGCCGCAGGGGACCGAGGTGGAGGACCTGGCTGAAAAGGCCCGATGGCTTGAGCCCTACTGTGTTGAGCACACATTGGGGTTCTGTCCGCGTCGGCACATCGAGTGGTTCGGCTCGGTTCGCGGCACGTGAAAAAGGGGACGTGCTACTTTTTCATTCCGTTCTGTCATACGTTGGACGTGCATCCTACGTGAAAAAGCGGCATGTCCCCTTTTCTAGCGTTCTTCCCGCAGCGCCGCCAGCAGCGGGGCACGCAGTGCGGCGCGAACCGCCGTCGCCGCGGCAAGCAGCCCAACCACTAGCACCAGCGCCAGCGTAGCGGCTAGCGACGCCCAGGGGATCGAGGCCGCCCGGCTTAACAGATGCGGCAGCACGGCAACCAGCGCGGCCATCGTGCCGCAGGCCAGTCCGGCGACGAGCAGCAGACCGTTTTCGAGCAAGACCATGGCAGCGAGGGTCCTTCGGCGGAATCCGGCGGCGCGCAGCAAGGCCAACTCGCTGCGGCGCTCCAGCACACCGCGCAACTGGACGGCGGCCAGCGCGAACGTTCCCAGCAACAACCCCAGGCCGCCGAGACTCTGAAACGTCGAGAGATACGTGTTCTGCACGGCCAGAAACCCGGCCAGCCGCGAGCCGGTCGTTTCCGCGGTCAGGCCATGGTCGCCGAGCGTTTCTTCCAGGGCGTTTTGCACGGCGTCCGTCCGCTCGCTTTTTGTTTCGACGAGGAAGAACCGATGGCCGCTTACCTCGGGAAAGCACCGCAGGAAAGCGCGCTCGCTGATCAGCAACTCCCCTTGAAAAATGCTGGCGGCCAACAGCCCGACGATCTTCAGGCGGATCGTGCCCCCGCGGCCGTCGGCGACGTCGTAGGTTTCGCCGACGCCACGGTAAAGGTGCAGCGCGTACGTGGCCGTGTTCTTTTCGAGAATCACAGGAATCAGCGGCACACCGTCGTTGTCCGCGCCAAGCTTCTCTTCCAGCAGGAGCCAGGGGTTTTGCTTCTGTGCCGGCGTGGAAGCGGCCGAGTCGGCCCAGGCGAAACCCCCGCGGCCGACCAGTAACTCGGGGACACCCAGCACGCGGGGCTGCCGCGGTTGGTAGAGGTTCAAGCAAGTGGCGTCGTCGCCTGGCTTGACCCTCAGCGCGACGAGCTTGTTGCCGGCAAGCAACCGGGAGTCGCGGTTGGTGAACCCCAGTTCGGCCCGACCCTCGGGCGTGCCCGGGTTGTGATAGAGGGGCCGATCACTCTGGGCCACCAGGGCGAAGCCGCCGTTGCCGCTGCCCAGCGAAGGCGTCTGCCCGGTCGGGTCGAGGTGAAACGCGCTTATCGCCACGATCAGGAAACAGGCCGAGGCGACCAGACCGATACAGAGCGTACTCCGGGTGGAGTTGCGAGCGGCGTTGCGTGCCGCGATGCGCAGCAGGTTGCCGCGTCCAACCGCCACGGCCGTGCCGGTGGCGCCGCGACGCAGGCAACTCCACACCAGCACCAAGCAAGCGACCAGAACCACGGCCCCGACACCAAAGAACGCCCCCGCTTGCATCTCCTCGCCGATGCGGGTGGCCGACAGCCCGAAGATCACCGCGGCGATCAGCAGCATCCAGGCGAGAATCCTTGCCCACCGCGACCGGCCGCCGACCTCTGCGATTACATCGCTCGTCTCGCCCGAAAGCAATTGTCGCGGGCTGAGGCGCCGGGTTCGCCACACCGTCAAAACGATGGCCAGCACCGCCACGATCAGCCCGACCGAGAAGCCGATGACAAGGCTCGACGGCTCAACGTAGAGTCGCAGCAGCGGCGTGCCCACGGCGGCCAGCCACCAGGTTCGCAGTCCCAGGAGCATCAAGGCCGCGTAGGCGACCCCCACCGGCACGCCGGCCAGGCTTCCCAACGCCGCGACGCATACACCTTCGCCGAGCAGCAGTCGGGTGATTCTCCACCGGGTGAAGCCGACGGCCACCAGTGTGCCCAATTGTCTAGCCCGATAGTCGATCCCCAGGCGAAACAGCAACGCGATCAGCATCACGGCCGCCGCGATGATGAAGAAACTGAAGCATAGGAACAGCACGCCGAACGGCGTGGCGCCGGCCGAGGCGGCCAGCCCTTGCCGCTTGACTGGCTGGAAAACGAACCTGAGCGGGGCCGGGTCCAATGTGAGCTTTCTCTCCAGGCCTTCAACCGTGAGTGCCTCGCGTGGCCGGAGGCGAATCGACGTCGTCCGCCCAAACCGGCTCGACCACAACCGCCGGCCGGTCGCCAGGGACACGAACGCCTTGGGCGTCGCGCCATGGGCGTCCCAGTATACCTCATCCTTCTGGCGGATCCACCGGGTGTCGAAGGAAAACGGCGGGTCCCACTCGGCCATGGACAGCTCGTCGGTAATGCCGGGCACCGCGGGCGTGAAATGCCGATCGTCGGCCGCGCCGGCCAACTCGACAACGGCCGCAAGCTTCAGTTCGATGGTCTCCTCGCGAAGCTCTCCGTGTATAGTCTCCGGCTCGAAATACGACACGCGGATCAAGTCGCCCGGCTTGGCGTCCAGCTCGGCGGCGGCCCAGGAGTTGAGCACGATCTCGCCGTCGCCGATCGACGTGACGGGACGGGGGTTGGCTGGTGGGGTTCGGGGTTCCTCTCGAAGAAATGGCCCCAACGGCGGCCGGTCGGTCGGGTCGACCCCCGTGATCGTCGAGTAGGGGATTTCGCGACTCGCTTTTCCCTTTCCGCTTGCGATCGTGTTGGCCAGATAGGTAAGTGCCGGTTGGACTTCTTCACCTTCCAGAGTGCGCAAAATGGCCTTCTCGGCGGCCGGTTCCAGCAGCATCCGATCCGAGGTGATGTTGAAGTATCCGCGCGGCGTCTTTTCAACGATCAGCCCGAAATCGTCCGGTATTGGCTTCAGCAATTGTTGAACAACGCTTTTGCTTTCCGGCGTCGGCGCGCCGGTGGCGGATTTACCGGCAACGAAGATCGCATTGGCCCGGCCGGGCCGCTCGAGCCGGCCTTGCAGCCAATCGAGCGACACGTAGGCGTTCTGCGGCAGCAATTGCGAGGGTCGTAGGCCGAAGCGTCCGAGCCCCTCGGCCGGGATGATCTCGCTGACTTTCAACCGCACGGTGCCAACGGTTTCGCGCTTCTGCCCCAAAGAGCTTTCGGCGGGGATTGTCCCGCCGCGCGGCAGCCGTAGCAAGACCTCTTCGCCGACCGCCGCGTCGAGCCTTTCGGCGAGCGGCTGGTTGATGACGATTTCGCGTGGCTCGGGCGGCTCGACCGGCGCTGCGGCGCCCAACTGCCAGAACGATTGATCGCAACCGATCAGGGTCACCCGATTGGCTCGGCGGGGCGCATGCAGATCGGCATTCTGCAGGCTTGCCCGAAGCAGGATCCCCGGCACGGCGACCGAGAAGTGCTCCCGGAACTGCGGCTCGGCGGATAGTTCCTCGGCCAGCTTTGCGCGGAAGAAGCGGTCAGTGAGCAGCACCTCGTCGATTCGGCCCAATCGACCCAACGTCAGGCTCCGCAGGCTTCCCCGCATGCAGTCGCCCACCAACAGCGCCCCGGTGAGCACGGCGGTGGCAGCCGCCACGCCGCACGCCACCGCGAGGTTCATCCGCCAATGGTGCACGAGCGAGTCAGCGATGAGGCGGAGGGAGGACATGGGAGCTTCTAGTGTCCGATGTTCAATGACCAATGTCCAATGTCCAATTCATCACCGAGCTTTGTCATGGGTCATTGGGCGTTTCGCGCAGTCTGCCGTCGTCCAATTCGAGTTGTCGGCTCATCAAACC
>JAUWWA010000221.1 GCA_030617125.1 Pirellulales bacterium
CACCCGCTTCGCCGCAATGTACACCTTGACCATCTGGAGCACGCCGCTGCGCAGCTCGTCGCCTCGCTTCATCGAGTTGAGTCGCCGCTCCTTGGCGTCGATGGCCATTTCGACGTTCGGCCAGAGGCTCTTGCAGGCCTTCTCGGCCTCTGCCATCCGCGCGGGGCTACGGATATCGAGCATATTGATGTTGAAGTTCCTCGCCTGCTCGGCAACGTAACGGTGTTCTTGGCCGTGGACCAGCGGGTTGCCGTCCTCATCGGTGAGTTTCTTCTTGAGAATGGTTTCGATACGACTGACCAGTTCGCCGAAAGCGGCGGCAATCTTAACGTTGCCTTCCGCTTCAGCCTGTTTTAATTCGTCCTCGAACTTCTTGCGTTCCTCCTCGGAAAGGGCCATCCGGCGGGAGAACTTCTGCGTGTCGATGACGATCCCTTCCACGCCGGAGGGGACTTCGAGCGAATCGTTCTTCACGTCTTCTCCGGCACGGCCGAAGATGGCGTGCAGCAGTTTCTCCTCGGGTGTCAGTTCGGTCTTCGACTTGGGCGAGACCTTCCCCACCAGCACGTCTCCCGGCTCGACGTACGTGCCGATCTGCACGATCCCATTTTCGTCGAGATTGCGCAACTGCTTTTCACTGACGTTGGGGATATCGCGCGTGAACTCCTCGCGTCCGAGCTTCGTTTCGCGGATTTCGATGTCGAATTCCTCGATGTGGATCGAGCTGTACGTGTCGTTTTCGACCAGTTCTTCGCTGATGATGATGGCGTCCTCGAAGTTGAACCCGTCCCAGGCCATGAAGGCGACCAGGGTGTTGCGTCCCAACGCGAGTTCGCCTTGGTAGGTGCCGGCGCCGTCGGCGATGACCTGGCCCTTCTCGACCTTGTCACCCAATGCGACGATCGGCTTCTGGTTCTGGCAGGTCCGTTCGTTGAGGCCGACGAACTTCCTTAGGTCGTACACGTCGTTGCCGACTTCAATTCGCCCGGCGTCGACATGCGTGACGGTTCCCTTGCGTTGCGCGCGGACGAGCATGCTGGAGTTCTCGGCGGCTTGCTTCTCCATGCCGGTGGCGACCAGCGGCGGCTCGGTGATCAACAAGGGCACGGCTTGGCGTTGCATGTTGGAGCCCATCAGTGCGCGGTTCGCGTCGTCGTGCTCCAAGAACGGGATCAACCCGGCCGATACGCCCACCATTTGCGCCGGCGCCACGTCGATGTACTCGACCTGCTCGACGGAGACCATCTCGAAGTCGCCGTAGTGCCGGGCGATGATCGTTTTTCCGGCCAGGTGCTGCTCCTCCACCGTGGCGTCGGCCGGCGCGAGGTATGCTTCGTGTTCCTGGTCGGCTCGCAGCCACTCGATCTCATCGGTCAGCTTGCCCTTGTCAACTTTCCGATACGGCGTGACCAGGAATCCATAGCCGTCCACGCCGGCATAGATAGCCAGACTGGAGATCAATCCGATGTTGGTGCCTTCGGGTGTTTCGATGGGGCAAATTCGCCCGTAGTGCGAGATGTGTACGTCGCGGACCTCGAACCCGGCGCGCTTCCGGTTCAATCCACCCGGCCCTAACGCCGACAAACGCCGTTCGTGCGTGAGCATCGACAACGCGTTGGTCTGATCCACCACCTGCGAAAGCTCGCCGCGGCCGAAGAAGTACTCGATGGCCGCCGAGATACTTTTCGGGTTGACCAGCGTTCGCGGCGTCATGTCTTCGAGGTCTTTCAAGCTCATGCGTTCCTGAACGGTCCGCCTCAGCTTGAGGAAGCCTTTGCGCAGCTCGTCGGAGGCTAATTCGTCGATGGTGCGCAGCCGGCGGTTGCCCAGGTGGTCGATATCGTCGACCTCGACCGCCGGATCGTTGCTTCGCAGCCGGACGAGGTAGTTGATCGCCGCGATGAGGTCCTCCGCGCGGAGCGTCATTTCGGTTTCGGGGGCATCCAGGCCCAACTTCCGGTTGATGCGGAACCGCCCCACCTTCCCCAGGCGGTAACGATTGGTGTCGTGGAACTTTTCCAGAAAGAGGGTCTTGGCCTTTCCCAGTTGCGGGGGATTCCCGGGGCGTAAACGCTGATAAATCCGCAGCAACGCCTCCTCGTGGCTGGCCGTCCCGTCGTCGGCCAAGGCGTTGAGCAACAGCGGACTCTTCGGCTCGTCCATCACTTCGATTTCAGCAACACCTGACGTGCAAATTGTCTCGGCGATGTTCTTGGTGATTTTCTGGGCACACTCGATGATGATTTCGCCGGCGCGGGAGCTTTCGTCCGGATAGACGACGTCACCGACGGCCAACTTGCCTTCGATTTTCACGGCGCTGCGCCCGTCGACGACCGCCACGCGGTGCGTTTCATAGAAGACGCGCAACAGGTCGGCATCCTCGCTGAACGAGGGATCCATCGCCCGCAACAACGTCATGACCGAGAACTTGCCGCTTTGGTCGATCCGGACGGTGAGAGATTCCTTTCGGGTAACATTCAGTTCGATCCAGCTTCCGCGTTCGGGAATGACACGGCAACTGTGCAGGCGGCGTTCGCTGGCGTCCACGGCTTCGAGCACAAAGTCGACGCCGGGGCTGCGGTGAAGCTGGCTGACGACCACGCGCTCGGCTCCGTTGATGATGAACTCGCCACCACCGAGCATGATCGGGATGTCGCCCAGGTACACCTCCTCCTCGACCGGCTCCTCCTTGGTCAGGCGGAGCCAAACCTTGAACGGCCAGCCGTAGGTCAGGCGTAGTTGGCGGCATTCATCGGGCTCATAGCGGGGTTTGCCTAGTTCGTAGCGCACGTACTCCAGCCGCAACGTCTTGTCGTAGCTCTCGACCGGAAAGATCTCGCGCAGCACCCCCTCCACTCCCTGGTCCTTCCGCTTCTGCCAGGGAACATCGTACTGGAGGAAGGCTTCGTAGCCGCGGGTTTGGATCTCAGTCAGATCGGGAATCTCATGGGGAGTTCGGTGGCTGCCAAACGCACGTGTCTCTCGGGGCATAATGCGCCGTTGGGCCGCGGTAGCCATAAGGGATTACCCTCCTGATCGAAACTAGATTGCGTTACTGCCGGGACGCTACTTGATCGACACCGTCGCACCGGCTTCTTCCAGTTCGGTCTTCAGCTTCTCGGCGTCTTCCTTCGAAAGCCCTTCTTTGACCTTCGCCGGTACGCCCTCGACCAACTCCTTAGCCTCCTTGAGGCCCAGCGCAGTCGCTGCGCGCACCACCTTGATCACACCGATCTTCTTCTCGCCGAAACTTTCCAGCACGACGTCAAACTCGGTCTGCTCTTCCGCGGTCTCCGCGGCTTCGCCGGCGCCGCCGGCTGGCGCCATCATCACCGCACCACCGGCCGCGGCCTTGATGCCGTGCACGTCTTCCAGGTAGTCGCTGAGTTCTTTCGCTTCCTTGAGCGTCAAGTCGGCAATTCTGTCGCCAAACTCTTTGGTCGCCGCGGAAAACTCCCGAACTGCTTCATCTGTCGCCATCGGGTTCCTGTCCTTTCTTGTGTCGTTACTCGAAACCAAACTGTGAATGAATCGTGTCGTCGTGGTTGTAGTTGGAAAACACCCACCACTGATCATTGACTATTGACCACTGACGACTCGCTTTCTTCCTCGGCCTTCTGGGCGATTTGCCCAACCACGGCGCCTCCCGGCTCGTTCAGTTGCGCCGCCAAAGCCGCACCCGGACCGAGAATCTGGCCGACCAATAGGCTCAATTGCTCGCCGCGCGCGGGCCATTTGCTGACGTCGATCACCTGGGCCGCGCTGAGCGACTCGCCGCCCATCACGCCGCCACGCGCCACGAAGGCCTCGTACGCTTCTTCCTGGGCCAGCCGGGTAACCTCTTTGGCCAGGCTGACTATGTCTTCACTCCCCCAACAAATGGCCGCGGGCCCGGTCAGGGCCTCGAACATGGGCGCAAGGGGCGTTCCGGCCGTTGCCCGGGCCGCCAGGCTGTTTTTCACCACCATGACGTTGATATCTTTGCTCTGCAATTCCGCGCGCAGACAATTATCCGCATTGGCATCTAGGCCGACCACGTTGACCAAAATCGCGTCGTTCACGTCGGCCAAACGCTCGCGCAGGTGATCGGCAATCAGGTTCTTGACGTACTTACTCATGGGAAGTGTCTTTGCTCGTGTGTTCTCGTGCGCTCACAATGCATACATCATGCACTCAGTAGGCGTACGCTGGGGCTCATTGTTGCGCTCAGCGCAATGCTCTTGATATATTGTCCTTTGACCGCGGCCGGTTTCATGCCGACCACGTAGTTGATGAACGCACGCACATTATCGGCCAGCTTGGGCTCGTCGAAGCTGAGCTTGCCGACTACGGCGTGCACGATGCCGCCGGCGTCGTTGCGGAACTCCACCTTGCCGGCCTTGTATTCCTTGACGACCTTTCCAACGTCCGGCGTAACGGTGCCCGCTCGCGGCGAAGGCATCAGCCCTCGGGGGCCGAGGATCTTCCCCAGCGGGCCGACGGCGCCCATCATGTCGGGTGCCGCGATGCACACGTCAAACTCCAGCCAGCCCTCTTTGATTCGGTCGGCGAGTTCCTTGCCGCCGACTTCGTCGGCGCCGGCCTCTTTCGCCTCGTCGAGCTTGTCGCCCTTGGCGAACACGATCACTCGCTGCGTCTTGCCGATCCCGTGCGGCAAC
>JAUWWA010000312.1 GCA_030617125.1 Pirellulales bacterium
AGCGGCGTTTGTATTCGCGGTAGTCGACCCCCCCGACGGACCAACTCGGCGAAGTAGTCGGCCGACCGAGCCATCAGCTCGTCGAACAGGTCCGGCTCCTCCGATCGGCATTAAAACAGCTTTGCCATGTCGATCTTGTCGACGTCATCTTCATCGCCCTCAATCGACAGGATCGAGTCGTCGATGTCCTCCTTCAGGCTGCCCGCAGTGCGGTACATGGCCAAAACGTTTTCCAGCGGAGAGCCGACCTGTACGGCGTGCGTGGGGCCAAAGAACAGGCCGCCGTCCGGGAATAACTCCAGGCGGCGACGGACCTCGTGCTCGACATCCTGCGGCGTGCCCCAGGCCAGTGTCGTCTGCACGCAGACGGAGCCGCAGAAGATGAGCCGGTCGCCGAACCGCTGCTTGAGCACCGCGATGTCCATCGAGGGCGTGGTCGGCTGCACCACGTCGTACACGTCCAGCCCCAGTTCAATCAGCCGCGGAAGGAACGCCTCGCAGCGGCCGCACATGTGGAGCATGGTCCTCGCGCCGTAGCAATGCACCATCTCGAAGTACTTGCCGTACTTGGGGGCGAAGTGCTTCTCGAAGATGTCCAGCGAGATCATCGGGCCCCGCTGGTTGCCGAAGTCCTCGCCGGCGTGCGCGAAATCGATCAGGCCGCCGGCGGCTTCCAGCGTACGCCGCTGCACCTCGTAAAAGAACTCGAATCGCGCCAGCATGATCTCCAGGTACACGGGGCTGTCGTCGATCAGGTCCATCAGCACCTGTTCCATGCCCCGGGCGCGGGAGATACCGTTGATGAAATCCATGTCGCCGGCCGTGCCGCAGCAGACGGCGAATCCCTGCTCGCGAAGGGCTTCCGCCTGCCGTCGGATCGTCGAGTAGTCGAACCAGTCGGCTGTAGGGAAGTGGGAGCGGTCGAGGTCCTCCAGCGAGTTGACCTCGGCGAACGGCAGATAGCAGGCTTCCAGGTACTTGCCTGCGTCGAACTCGGCGTACTTGTAACGCTCGCCGAAGTAACCCTCGACGCTGCCGTCGGGAAATGTCCGCAGTTCCGGTCCGCAATAGACCGGTTCGACATAGCGGAAGTCGTCGCCCACGACGCGGAGCAACTGCTCCATGTTCGTCAGCCCGAAATGGTTCATGATCATCTCGTTGACTTCGGGCGTACCCTCGTGCTTGACAGGGATGCGGTCGTATCCGCGTCGGGCGACCGCACTTAACACTCGTTCGTGCGAGTTCATGGGGGCCTCTGGTGGTTTTCTGGCGGAATCGTTCAACCTCAAGCTAATAAGCTCGATCGATATGTAAATGCCAAATTCCCACCAGCCCATGCCAATTTCGGGTAGGCCAGTTTCGCTCCTGGTAACGACTGAGTTCCGGATCCAGTTCGAAGCCAAAGCCCCAACCCTCGCGAGTCACAGCGGCCGTGATCAGCAGCATGATCAATCCCGCTGGGCGGATACAGCCCGAGTTTCCAGACATGCTTTCGCTCCATCCTGCTCAATTCGGTGCCAGCCGACTACGGCGGCAAACCTCGTGAAGTATTTGTCCGTTTCCGCGTGAGGTGTGGAGAGATGTCAAGTGGGCTGGGCGCAGGTTGGGGCTGAAATGCAACGGCGTTACCGGGTGAGGTTGAAAAAGATCCCCCCTCTAAACTCGTGTGGGTCAATGAACACTTCATGGCCGAGCGTCGTTTGATCGTTGTAGACGGGCGGGATAGTCTCCTGATCGCCCTGCTTCTGGGAAATCCTGACCAAGTAGAAGCCACAGGCCACACCCGGCGGTTGGCGATCCGGGATGGCCAGCGCGGCCACTCCGCGGTTGTCGGTGGTACCCACCGCGGCCTGGATCTTGTCTCCGAGGAATTTTTCGGGTTCGAGCGTGACGGTCGCGCCTGGCAAGGGCCGGCCGTGGCGGCGGACCGTGCACCTTAACGGCATCAAACCAATGCGAGACTCTTTCCAAACCTTGACGCGGGCGGTCACTTCCTCGGCGCTGACACCGCCGTCGCCGTCCTTGTCGAGGTTTTTCAGGGCGGCCTTCAGGGACGGAGCGGCGTCGAGTTCGGAGCCCTTGACTACGCCGTCGCCGTCTTTGTCGTACGTCTCCATGGCCTGTTTTCCGGCGGCCGAAGCGTTAATGCCCGGCGGGTGAATCCGTGCCGGACCTCGGCGACAACCGAACGACACCGCCGCCGCAACCAAGACGATCAGCAAGGCAAAACGTGAAAAAAGTCTGAACATCCGTGAAGCATCTCCCATGCAAGAATCAGTGTACCAGTGCGCCGAAGAACTCGACCGTCTCGCGCAGCGCGTCGGCCTGGATCTGAGCTTCGGTGAGGTCACCGAGGTTGCACTTGAACTGCATCAGCTTGGGCTGAACGGATTCGGCCACGGGGCAGAGGCCCGGACCCCACTCGACCTGGCCCTCGTACAACGGGCAACGAACTGGGCAACCGTTGCCATAGAAACGCTGCTCGGCCATGACTGGCTCGAGATAGGCCACCGACCAAGCGGCATATATCCCCTCACCGCTGAACGCGCCGAACCTTTCGGCAAAACCGTGCCACGAGACGCCGATCTCCGCCTCACCTTCGTAGCGGGCCACGAATGTCCAGCAAGCATTGACGTAGCCTTCGGGCACTTTCTGTGGGATCAGATAGGAGCAGTCCTCGACCGCTTCAGCGTACATCTGCCAGATCCGCTGACGCTTCTCGACGTACTCATCCAGCCGTGCCACCTGGGCCAACCCGACGGCGGCAGCCACCTCGGGCAAACGGTATTGCCAGCCGAAACCCGTGTGACGTTTGTAATTTGGATCCTGGAACGCAAATGTCTTCTTCCGCACTTGCCCATTGTCGGCTGTGACGTCCCCGAAGCCGATGCAGGCAAACTGCCGGACCTTCTGGGCCAACCGCTCGTCGTCGGTGATCACAATGCCGCCGTCGCCGGTCGACATGTGCTTCGTGTTCTCGAAGCTGAAGCTACCCATGTGGCCGATCGTCCCGGCCAAGCGGCCGTAGTACTGTCCAAGGAAGCACTGCGCCGCGTCCTCAATCACCACCAAGTTGTGCTCTTCGGCCAGAGCCATGATGGGAGCCATGTCGCACGGCAAGCCATAGAGATGGACCGGCATGATCGCCTTGGTCCGCGGCGTGATCTTGCGGCGCACATCCTCCGGATCGACGTTGAAGGTTTCCGGATCGATGTCGGCAAAGACCGGCACGGCGTTTTGGTGCAAGGTGACGAAGGCGGTGGAGATGACCGTCAGCGCGGGCGAGATCACTTCGTCGCCCGGCCCCACGTCTGCGGCGGCCAGACAAGCGTGCAGCGTCGAGGTGCCCGAGTTGTGCGTGATGCCGTGTTGTACACCGAAGCGCTCGGCAAACGCCTGTTCCAGGCGCTCATTCATCGTGCCCTCGGTTGAGGCCCCCAGACCGGAATCGAGCACTTCTTTGACGTACTTGAGTTCCTCTTCACCAAATCGCCACGCCTTGTCGGTCATTTCGTCTCCCGTTGACAAAGCTCTACTGGAATGACCACGTGCCGCTGTTCGAGAGGCTTGTTCTCGGCCTGGCGTTTGAACATGCCAGCGATCAACTCGGCAATTTCGATGAACGCTCTCTTTGGCTTGACATACGTGAACACCGACGTGTCGACGGGAAACCCTGTCTGGCCTTCATCCGAGAAGACAATCTCC
>JAUWWA010000257.1 GCA_030617125.1 Pirellulales bacterium
ATCCTGGGGCCGACGCGCCCGCACGGCCAGGTGGAACTGGCCTTTACCGACTGTATCTCGTTGGGCATCGACGCGCCGGTGCGCGCCAGCGGCGACATCGACGGCACGCCCGGCTGCGTGCTCGTGGGGCCCGAGGGCGTGGTGGAACTGGAACAAGGCGTGATCCGCGCCGAACGGCACGTCCACATGGGACCGGCCGACGCACGGCACTATGGCGTGCAGGACAACGACCGGATGCGTCTGCGGGTACACTCGCCCTGCAACACCGTATTCGAGGACCTACTGGTCCGCGTCGGTGAGCGAATCAAGCTGGAGGTTCACCTCGACACCGACGAAGGCAACGCGTGCGACGTCGATCACGCACAACGAGTGGAACTACTGAAACAAAGCGTGTAAGGAGGGAAAAGGGGAAAGGATCTCCTTTCCCTGTTTTTCTCCTTACACAACCGAAATCACCAAGTACTACCACGCAGTTTCTCACAAGGAGAACACCTACCATGGCAAAAGTAATGGAAGCGCTGGGAATGATTGAGACCCGAGGCCTTGTGGTCCTGATCGAAGCCAGCGATGCAATGATTAAGGCGGCCAACGTCGAGTTCCTCGGCTGGGACAAGGTCGGCAGCGGGCTGGTCAGCGCGTTCGTCACCGGCGACGTTGCCGCCGTGAAGGCCGCCACCGACGCCGGCGCCGCTGCGGGCGGACGTATCGGCGAGGTCGTCAGCGTGCAGGTCATTCCACGGCCGCACGAAGACCTCAACGTCGTTCTGCCGCCCGGCGCCCAGCCGAAGCGCGCCGCCTCCAAGTAGCTCGCTTCACGAATCATTCACTCGCCAACCCAACCTTGAAGAAAGGAAACCTTGACGATGCAAAACGCCATTGGACTTATCGAAACGAAGGGCCTCGTGGCACTGGTCGAAGCGACCGACGCCATGGCCAAGGCCGCCAACGTGGAAATCACGAAGCGGATTCAGATCGGCGGCGGACTGGTCACGACGGTTGTCCGCGGCGACGTGGGCAGCGTTCGCGCGGCCGTCGAGGCCGGCGCCAACGCCGCCTCGCAGGTCGGCGAACTGGTCGCCAGCCACATCATCCCCCGGCCCGTCGATGGGGTGATCGCTGCGTACCTGTCGTAGCGGAAGGACCCATGAAAATCCTCGTGGCCAATATCGGCTCGACGAGCTTCAAGTATCGGCTGTTCGACATGGCCGACGAAAGCCAGCTCGTGCGCGGCGGGATCGAACGAATCGGTTCGGCCGAGAGCCCCTGCTTCGTCGAGATCGGCGGCCGCCGCCGGGAGCATTCGCTGCACGTGGCGGACCAGGCTGAAGCGGTCCGCCAGTGTCTTGCCCAATTGACCGACCCCGACTCCGGCTGCCTGAACGAGGCCTCCGAGATCTCGGCGATCGGTTTCAAGGCGGTGCACGGCGGGCGCACCGGCGGCGTGCAGCGTGTAACGCCCGAGGTGCTTGACGCCATGGAAGAGGTCATCCCCGTGGCGCCGGCGCACAATCCGCCGTACATCGCCGCCATGCGACAGCTCAGCGAGCAGTTGCCGGAAATCCCGCTGGTAGCGGCCTTCGAGACCGACTTCCACCGAACGATCCCCGAGCGGAACCGCTACTACGCCGTGCCGCTTCAATGGGCGGAGGAATGGCTTGTGCGGCGACACGGATTCCACGGCGCCAGCCACCGATACATCGCCACGCGGACCGCCGAACTGCTCGGCCGCGACGACCTGCGGATCATCTCGTGCCATCTGGGCGGATCGAGTTCGCTCTGCGCGATTCGCGCCGGCGAAAGCGCAGCCACCAGCATGGGATTCAGTCCGCAGAGCGGCCTGCCCCAGAACAACCGCACCGGCGATTTCGACCCCTTCGCTTTGCCGCTCGTGATGCGGCAAACCGGCAAGTCGCTCGAGGAGGTGCTGGGCGTGCTCGCCAGCGAAAGCGGCCTGCTCGGGCTAAGCGGCGTCGGCGGCGACATTCGCGATATTACCGAAGCGGCCGAAGCCGGCAACCGCCGCGCCCAAATCGCACTGGACGTTTACACCGGCGCAGTGCGCCACTACCTGGGCGCCTATCTGGTCGAGCTCGGGGGGCCCGACGTGATCGTCTTCACCGGCGGGATCGGCGAGAACCGACCCGCGCTGCGAGCGACTATCTGTGAAAACCTGGAAACGCTGGGCATCGTGCTCGACGCCGAAGCGAACGCCTCGACCTCCGGCGAGGCCAAAATCAGCACGGCCGAGAGCCGCACACAAGTTTGGGTCGTTCCGACGAACGAGGAACTGATCGTCGCCCGGCAGACCGTACAATTGTTGGAGGGATAACGCCATGTTGGTTGGAAAAGTCACCGGATCGCTGGTCGCTACGCAGAAGATCGACTCGATGAGGGGCAAGAAGATGCTGGTGGTCGAGCCGTATCGGCTCGATCCCGAAACCCACGGCGCGCTGAAAGGCACCGGCCGCTCGTTTGTGGCCGTCGACACGGTCGGGGCGGGCGAGGGCGAATTCGTCCTGATCACACAGGGGTCCAGCGCGCGGCTGACACCCGAAACCAAGAACCTGCCGATCGATACGGTCATCGTCGGCATTATCGATTCGGTCCATGTTGATTCCACGTGCGTTTACGACAAAAAAGGATAACCATGCAAGTTGATGAAACACTAGTCCGAAACATCGTCGAACAAGTGGTCACCCGACTGGGCGGCAACGGGACCGCTGGGCGTCCGATCGGCGCCGGCCCGGGGCGGTACGGTTTGTTCACCGACGTCGACCAAGCGGTCGCCGCCGCGGCCGAGGCGTTCGAGCAACTCTCGCGCCGCACGCTGGAGGACCGCCGGCGCATCCTCGACCACGTCCGCCGCATCTCCCGCGACCAATGCGTCGAGTTGGGCACCATGGAGATGGAAGAGACCAGGATGGGCCGGCTCGCGCACAAGATCGAGAAGCAGCGCGGGGTCGCCGACACCTTGGGCGTGGATTTTCTGCGTAGCGAAGTGTTCAGCGGCGATCACGGCCTGACGGTGATCGAGCACGCCCCGTTCGGCGTCATCGGCACGATCACGCCCGTGACGCACTCCCTGCCGACACTCACCTGCAACGCGATCCAGATGATTGCGGCGGGCAACACGCTGGTGGTCAACCCGCACCCGGGCGGCCGGCGCGTGGCCGCCGAGGGCGTGCGACGTTACAACGAAGCGATCTGCCGCGACACGGGTATCGACAACCTGATCTGCGTCATCACCGAGCCGACCTTGCAGACGGCCGAGCAGATTTTCAAGCATCCCGACATCGCCATCCTGAGCATCACCGGCGGTCCGGGCGTGGCGAAGGCGGCGATGCAGCAGTCGAAGCGGGCGATGGTGGCCGGACCCGGCAACCCACCCGTCGTCGTCGACGAAACCGCCGATCTCGACTGCGCCGCCCGATGCATCATCCGCGGCGCCGCCTACGACAACAACCTCTTGTGCATCGCCGAAAAGCAGGTCTTCGTCGTCGAACGGGTCTTCGACGCCATGACGGCGGCCATGGAGCGGGCCCGGGCCGTCCGGCTCGACGACTCGCAGGTCAACGCGCTCATGAAGCTGGCCGTCAGCCCGCCGAGCGACGCCACCGGCGGACACGCGATGGCCAACAAGGAGTTCGTCGGCCAGGACGCCGCCGTGCTGGCCAGGGCCGTCGGCAAGACGATTCCCGAAGCCACAGAGATCATCTTCGGCGAAACCGACGAATCGAACCTGTTCGTCGCCGCCGAGCAGATGATGCCCTTCCTGCCGTTCATCCGTGCCCGCGACGTCGATCACGCTATCGAAATGGCGTACCGCAGCGAGCACCGCTTCCGGCACACGGCCGTCATCCATTCGCGCGACGTCGGCAACATGACCAAGATGGGCAAGCGAATGGACACGACGATCTACGTAAAGAACGGCTCCACCCTGGCCGGGCTCGGTATCGGTGGCGAGGGCTACGGATCGTACTCGATCGCCGGGCTGACCGGCGAAGGAATCACCACGCCGATGACCTACACCCGCCAGCGACGCTGCGCGATGATCGACAACCTGCGTATCCTCGGAAAATGACCTTTGCAGGAGGCCTTTGGCCGCAACCAAGCGGCGGGCGGCGCCCGCCCGCTAAACAGTTGAATCCCAAACCCTAATCCCTAGCCCCCAATCATG
>JAUWWA010000125.1 GCA_030617125.1 Pirellulales bacterium
CGGGTCGAGGGTCTTTCAAGAGACGTTCCAACGAGTCGAAGACTGCCCGAAGCCGGTTGTGGCGGCGGTGGCCGGGAGAATGATGGGAGGTGCGTTGGAACTGGCCATGGCCTGTCACTTCCGGCTGGCTGCCGAAGGCACGCGGTTCAGCATGCCGGAGGTCAATCTCGGCATCATGCCCGGTTGCGGCGGGACCCAGCGGCTTCCGAGACTCGTTGGGGCCGAGGCGGCCCTGAGGATGCTATTGAGTGCAGAGACGGTAGATGCCCAGAAGGCCCGATCGCTGGGACTCATCGACGAGGTCTGCCCCCCGGACCAACTCGAGCAACGAGCCCGGCACTTGGCCCGGTCTGCCCTGGCGCCGCGCAAGAACCGCGAGCAGACCGACAAGGTGCGAGACGCCTCGGCGAACCAAGCCGCTTTCGCGGCCGCGGAGCAGCGGGTCACGGATGTGCGAAGCGAGTTAATGGCACCGCGCAAGGTTCTCGAAGCGGTCAAGGTCGGGCTGCTGGAGTCGTTCGAGGCCGGTCTGAAGCAGGAGCGAGAGGGAGGTGCCGATTGCATGCAGAGCCCGGCGGCGAAGAACAAAATCGATCTGTTCTTCGCCACGCGACGAACGAGCAAACTCCCGGAACTCGCCGATGTGGAGCCGACCGATGTCGCCCAGGCTGCCGTCGTAGGGATGGGGGGAATGGGCACGGGGATCGCCCACGCCCTGATCATCGGCGGGGTGCCTGTGGTCGTCCGCGACGAGAAACCCTCGGCACTTCAAAGAGGGACCGACAAGATCCGAAGCTCGCTCGATCGGCGCGCCGGCCAAGGCAAACTCGCCGCGGCGCGCGTCGAACCAATGTTGGCGCTTTTGCGCACGACGAATGCGTGGGAAGACCTTTCGGCGGCGGATTTCGTGATTGAATCAGTGTTCGAAGATGTCGACGTGAAGCGGAGCGTGCTGGACCGCCTGGAATCGATCTGCCGCCCGGAGACCGTCATTGCCACCAACACGTCGACGATTCCGCGGGACGTGCTGGCTGAGCAGATGCGGCATCCGGAGCGTCTGATCGGGATGCATTTCTTCAATCCGGCCACGCTGCCCGACTGCCTGGAAGTGACGGCCCGGACCGACGACGGCGTGATCATGGGCGTCCGCCACTGCGAGTATCCGATCCACGGCGTGCAGTTCCACCCCGAGTCGATCGGAACCGCGGTGGGCAAGCAGTTGCTGGAGAACTTCTTGAACTGTCCAAGCAATTAGTATGATCGTGTCCTGGAATTCAACGCTACGGGAGGCGAAATATCTGATGCGGCCCCGGATCAACCACCCCCTCCATCGGGTCTCGGTCGGCACGGACAAGGACAACCTGCGATTTCTTCGTTTTTTACCATGAAATATCAGGTATGCTTCGAGCGATGGTAGTCAAAAATAGTTGCGGCGGGGGCCTCGCTCTTGGTACACTAAAGTGCTTGTCTAGAGAATCGGAAGGGGTATCCGGGTAATGATCGAGATTCGCACCTTCGAAGAAACCGCGGCGGAGTTGTCCGACTTTGTCGTCGGCGTGTGGAGGAGGTCGTACGAGGGGAAGATGCCGGTTCCGCTTTGGAGCGGCGACTTCCTCGAACGCGAACTGCTGCTCGACGGCAACGACCGGCCCTATGTCGTCGCGGCCTACGACGGCGCGAGGCTCGTCGCGTGCCATCCGGGCAGACCGATCGAGATTCGCCTGCACAGCGAGCCGATAGGCGCCAGCCTCGGATCGTTTTTGAGCGTCGATCCGGACTACCGGCGGCAAGGCATCGCGAGAAAGATGCAGGTGGAGTTCGCGCGTCGCCATCGGGAGCGCGGCGATCGGGTCAACTTCGGATATCTCTACTTCCGCTCCGCCAAGTCGATGGGCAAGAATTTCTGGCTCAAGCAGCCCGAGGGAGTCGTCCCGGTTCGCCGCGTCGGCCATTGGGTTCGGGCTTTCGACCATCGGGCCGTGGCCCAGTGGGAATTGTGGCGATTCGAACGCTGGGGGAGCCGGGCACTCTCGCTTTTGCAGCGCCCGATCACGCCGCCCCGCGACACGTCGGGCATCCACCCTTACCAGCCTGAAGATCTCCCGGCCTGCGTCGAACTCGTTCAACAGGCGGGCCAATCGGCCGACATCGCTTACGTTTGGGACGCGACCAATCTCGATCGCCAACTCCATTACAAGGACCTCGCCCGGACGATTGTCCTCGAACACGACGGACGCGTTGCCGGGCTGGTCAACTATTGCCGATTCGACGTGCTCGGCAAGACTACCATGGCGACCGCACTGGTCGACCTGATCGCCTTTGGCACGCTCCCCCGGACCGAGCGAAAACGTCTCCTACGGGCGGCCATGGCACAAATGGTCGAGGAGGGGCTGAAAGCGGCCATGCTGCTGCGCGGCTCCTCGTACGCCTGGCGCACGTTGGCCGGCGTCGGGTTCTTTCCCATACCAAGCGAGTATTACTATACGGGCGTCAAGATGCACAAAGACGTCCGGCTGGAAAACGACCACCGGTTGCACGTGTTGTGGCGCTAGCTCAGCGCGACACGCATCCCGGTTCCAACGGCACTCTCCGGTAGTAGTCTCCGTTTGGCGTGGCCTCGTGGAAATTGGGCGTTACGTCGGCGTCGACGTTGTACATTGTCCACGACAGACCGGCGAGGACCACTTGCTCGAAGATCTTGCTGTTGCAAACGTCCTCGCGGTGGCCCAACGAGGTATAGAACACGCGGCCTTGCCCGTACATGCGAGCCCACGTGGTGGGCATGACTGGGCGATGGTATAAGTTGCCCTTCATGTCCGCCGTCTCCAGGGCCAGAATGACGTGCATGTCGTGGTGCACTTTTTTGAACACGTACCACTCTTCGAACAAGGAAAACGACGCGCCGAGCCCCTTCATGCCCGGGAAGCCCGGCGACCTGACCAGCAGCGTGGCTTCCTGCTCGCGGCCGTGACCGCAAAACTCGGCACCAATCATCGAGATGTACGGATCGATTCCCTCACTGTAGAACGTATCGGCCGCGGCGTGGATGCCCACAAACCCCTTGCCGGCAGCGATGGCATGCAAAAAGTTGATCTTTCCCTCGGCCGTCATCGAGGGCGTTTTGCGTTTGTTGACACGGGTCAGATCACCCAGTGTGTACAGGGCCAGGCAGTCGTACCGGTTCAGATCGCCGTCGAAGACCCTGCCGTTCTTGGTGCATTCGACTTCGAATCCAGCCTTCTCGCCCATCTGCGTCAACGCTTGTTCGACATATCCCAACGCATCACCCTTCCGCCGAACCGCTTCGTGCTCGTATCCGACGCTTCTGGTGAAGAACAGAACCTTCTGCTTCCGTCGGTCGGCAGGCGGGGTCCAACCGGTCAAGGAGGTCGATGTATTAGCCAAGTCGGCCATGCCGAAATCTCCAACACCTCGGGATGCGTCACACGATGAACGTGTTAACTTCCAATTCTAGCACGCCCGGCAACGGCCCGCAATCTACCGCCGGACAAAACTCTCGCCGGCGCGGGTGGCCAACAACGCCGGCAGGAAGACCAGATCGCCCACCAGCGCCGCCGCCAGCAGAACGAACATCAGCAGCCCGAACTGCGACACCGGCTGGAAGTCGCTCCGCACGAACACCAGTATCGCCAGCCCGGCGATGAGCGTCGTCTGTGTCATCGCCGGCGCGCAGCGCTGAAAGGCTTCGATGATGGCCAGACGCCGGGTTCTACCCGCCAGCAGCGAACGGCGGAACCACGTCAGAAAGTGGAGCGTGTCGTCTACCGCGATTCCCATCGCCACGCTGGCGGTCATCATGGCGCCGACGTCGACGGCCTGCGCCATCCAGCCCATCAGTCCGAATGTCACCACGGCGGGGAATACGTTCGGCAACATCGCGATGATGCCCGCCGACGCCCTGCGCAATAGAATCATCATCACGACGGCAATCAGCGCGAACGCCAGGCAGAAGCTCTTGAATAGCCCGTAGAGCAGCTCCCGCTGCGCCACGAAGACCAACGGCGCGCTGCCGGTGTAGGTGATATCGAGGTCTTGCCCGTCGACGCCTTTGGGGAACTTCCTCCTGACCTCGTCCTCCACGTCCTCCAGGACGTCATCATAGTCGAGTTGTTGGGAGCCCCCGACGCGGGCGGTGATGCGCCATAGCATCTGCTTGGCGTTTTCACTGAGGTAGCGATTCTCGACGAAGACGTGCCGGTGTCCGTTCAATCGCTTGTCGAGGATCCGTCGGCGCATCGCCCTCAGGTCGCCCATGAAGAGAACCTTGGCCGTGGCGCCCTTTCTGACGTCGTTCAACGACGGTGCGTACGTGGCGGCGGAGATCGTCGCGCCGACGTGGTCGAGGCCGCGGATCGCCCGCTCGATCTGGTCGACCAACAGCATCTGATCCAGCAGCGTCATGCCGCTCTCTTTGTCAATATCCAATACGACTTCGATGGACACCATCGGCCCGATCTCGCGCTCCAGCCAGCGGAAATCTTGGATCCAAGGGCTGTTGGGATCGAAGAACTTCGACGGCCGCACCGAGGTCTTGATGAACGCAACGCCGCAACCGCAGAACACCAGCACCGCCGTGCAGAACAACGCTACCGGCCAGCGGTGGTGAACGACTAAGCCGGCCAGGGTGCGGAGTATGCGATCGCGGCGCATTGCGGTAGCGCTTGGTTTAAACGGAGCCGATCCCTTGGCCAGCGGCCAAACCTCCATCATCGCCGGCAACACCGAAAACAACAGCCCCAGCGCCACTATCACGCCCAAGGCTGAGTAATATCCGAACATCTTCACCGGCACAATGTGGCTAACATAGAGCGAGCCCAAACCCACCGCCGTAGTGGCGGCCGCCAACGAACAGGGCGTCCAGCCAACCATCACCGCGCTGAGCGGCGCGCCGGCCGGCCCGGTCTCGCGCAGCGCATCACGATAGTAGTTGCAGAGGTGTACGCTGGCCGAGAGGGTTAGCACGTAGATGAGCACGGGCACCATGACCATCACAAGGTTCATTTGCCCGCCGGTGTAATGGATCAGTGCCGTGCCCACCACCGCGCTTAAAACCGATACCGCAAACACCATGATCAACAGCTTGATCTGGCGGAGGCATACCCAGGCAATCACGAGCGCCAACACCATTGAGAGCCCGATCCAACGGCGAATCGTCCGCTGGCTCTCGATGTCGATCGCGGCGTTGAAGACGGTGTCGCCGCCTAAGTGCAACTCATCGCGATCCAACTCGCACTGGTCCACCGCGATGGCGATCAGCGCGTCCAAGGCCTTGCAGCGATCGGCGTCGCCGACTTCCGAAAGCATGACGACCGCGCAGGTGCGATCACCGTCGGGCCCGACCAGCGTGCCCTTGAGCCGCTCGATTGCCTCGTCGCGCGACAGTTCGAAGGGTGGCCCCATCAAGGCTTTCAATGCCCCCGGGCCCGTCAACACCTTCTCAAAGAACTCCGTGCCGTCGCCCTCGCGACGCTTCTCCGGCGGCGGCACCAATCGCCGGGCCAACTCCTCCACCCGCGGGTCGTCCAACGTGCAATCATCCCAGCACACCACCGCGAACTCGTCGGCCCCGAATTTGCGGCAGAAATACCGATATGCCTCAGTCTCCGGGAAATCCCGCGGAAGCCATTGGCTGACGTTGTTGTTCGACCCGCGGAACGCCTGGAGGGTGCCCCATGCGCCCGGCGGGACCAGCGCGACCGCGGCGATCAGGATCGGCCAGGCATGGCGGGCATAGAAGGAGCGGTTCATCACGATGCGTCGAAGTGGCCGAGACTGGAAGTGTGTCAGACTGGGTGGGAGTGATAAGTTAGGATGGTGTCGTTGGGTCCAAACCGGCTTGCAGCCGGACCACCGGCAAATACTAGAATTAGTATACCTTCGCTCATCCGGCCCGGTCAATTGCGGCGGGCAATGAAGGGGGAAGGGGGAAATGGGTCAGAACTACTATTGATGAACTGGGTAAGATCAAGGTCAGGAAAAAAGCGATGAAGCCATTGTTAGTGAAATAGAGTAAGATACGCCTGCGCCTAGACTGCCTATTTTGCCGCAATGGCCATAACCACTGCTTAGC
>JAUWWA010000167.1 GCA_030617125.1 Pirellulales bacterium
AACGCCGCCTGGGTCTGCCGGTCGGAATTGCTCAGCGAGGCGGACGTGTCGGCCAGGATCAACAGCCGAAGCGGGTTGCCGTCGGGGAGCACGTCCCGTTGCCAGTTGGCCCCGGCGCCGGGCGGGTTGATCAGCGCCATGAAATAGCCGTCGTCGCCGCGACGGTGAGGGATCATGATCACGTCCGAATCGCGCCCGTCAACCTCCACGACCACTTCGAAGTCGCGCGTGGGCGTATACTCCTGCGCGGTGAACTCCACCTGCGCCGAGTGTTTCGTCTTGGCCGTGCGAGCCGTGGTGTGCGTGGGCGATGAGACGTTCGCCAAGGGGATGGCCGAGTAGACGCGCACGTCGATCGCCAACTCCCGCAACGGGTGTTGCTTCAACAGCTCGCTCTGCAACGCGTAGCTGTAGCGGTAGCGGCTCCCTTTCAGCGGCAAGACCTGCGTGTACGTGATCTTGATTCGCTTCTCGGAGTGGGCGAAGATGGGGAACACGCGGGCCTTGAAGATGTTGCCTCCAGTCCATTCCAGCAGGCCCGGGTCGCGACGCTCGCGGAGGATGGTTTCGTAGATCTCGCGTGCCCGCTGTTTCTCGACCACGTCGGCCTCGACCAGCTTGTCGCCGATCCACATGCCGAAGCCGGAGATCGACGCGTCTTGCGGGAGCGGAAAATAGAACACGCCTTCCAGTCGGCTCGCGGTGTGGTTGACGAACGACTCTTCAATCACGGTTCGGGCGATCTGGTCGCGAATGTCCACGGTCACCTTGTGGTAGCCGACCGTCAGCGGCAGATTGCGCCCATCGACGTTGACCACCAGCGAGCCGATCGACTCGTCGGCCGAAGCGCCCTCGAAGCCGGTCAGCCACTTCGGCGTCTTCTCCACCCGGACCAGCTTCTCGCGGTCGACACGATAGGTCGCTTCGCCGCGCACCGTCGCTCGTTGGTTCCCGGGGCCGAGCAGTTCGACCGGCGCGTCCTCGCCGGCGACGACTTTGACCACGCCGCTTTGGAGGCGAATCTCTTTGGGCGAGGGCAACTCGATCAGCGTGTCGGGCCCGACGATAACGGTAGTCTGTTTCACCAGCCGCAGGGCTACCGCGTTGGCGCCGCGCACGTCGGTACGGACCCAATCGCCCGGCCGCAGCAACATGCCGCACCGTTGCACGGGGGTCCAACGCCGGCGCATCATCGGTTTGATAGAGACGATCCCCTGGGCGTCGACCACCTTGCCGATGCGGCCGTCCTCGGTGAGCGTCTTACCGACGACGAACTTCCCTTCGTCGACCGGTTCGTTCACGGCCACAACGGTCAATTCGGCCATCGGCTCGACTCGCCCGTCCCGCCGACAAGTCGTCGTCAACCGGCGGAGCATCAGGTCTTCGGTACCGGCGACCGCCTCGACGTGAATCGTTTGCCCTTCGTCGGCGCCGGGGATATCCATTTCATAGACGTGGCAATCCACGTCTTCGACTTTGATTTGCTTGATCGGCCGGTTCTCCAGCAGTCGCTCGCGCTGTTTCCGGTCGCCTAAGTGCAATAGCGCCAGCAGGTCGACTCCCGACCGCCCATCGCGGAAGTACCGAGACGGACGCGACGACGCGCGGTTTTCCTTCTCGTTGACCAGCCACATCCGGGCGCCGCGGGCGATCTGGTACACTCCGCCCCCTTCGTCCCAGCGCAGTTGACCCGGCCGCCGCGTCCAAACGTCGGTCGTCTTTCCGCCGCGAGTGATTTTTAGATGCAGCGTCTCGACTTCGGCCACCTTTTGAACCACGTTGGCGAACGCCAACTGAGGGCCGTCGGCCGGGCCGGCTGACAGCAAGTAAACAACGAACAGCACGGAAGCTGCCAAAGCGGCAACCACGGAACGAGTGGCGATCAGAACCATCTTGTTGTTCCTTTCTGCGAGGGGAGCTTGTTGGGAGCGCGCCTGCAAAAATGCCTCAGTCGACCGCTTCCGCAGCCGATCGAGAACCGAGGGATCGAGCCGGGCCGCGTCCTTGTCAACCGAGGACAGAAGCGAAGCGAAGCGCTCCTCTGCCGAATTTTTGTCATGAGGATTCATAAGGCCCCCCCGCTTGACTGATGGACCCGGACGACAAGATTCCTGCAATCGCCGGGCAAGACGCCTGCCGGGCGACGTGGTGGCCCGTCGAGGAAAGCAGCAGTGCAAGTTGCTCCTCGTCGTAGTTTTCGTCGAATGGACTCATGACGACTATTCCAGTCAACTGTCTGAGCAGCACGTCGAAACTCCTGTGAACGCTCGCCGAAACGCCTGCCGGGCGCGAGCCAACTTCGAATTGACTGCGGCGGACGAACACTGCTGTGCTGCGGCGATTTCGGCTATGGTTGTTCCGTCGAGGTACTTCGCAGTCAGCAAATTGCCATATTCACCCGGCAAATCGGCGAGCGTCTTCCTTACCATCAGGGCCAATTCGGCGGCGGCCAGTGTTTCCACCGGCGAGGGCTCATTTCCGGCCAGCCAAGCGGCCAGTTTTCCGCCACGCTCGGCCAGCCAATGTTCGGCCGACATCAGCCGGGCCCGCGACTGCTGCTTCCGGTAGTGCAGCGCCACCTGATTGCGGGCGACGCCGCACAGCCAGAGCCACAGCGACCCGCGTTGGGAGTCGAAGCCGCCGGCCGATCGGGCCGCGGCCAAGAACGTCTCTTGGACCACGTCGGCGACCTCCGCCGAGTCCCGGCCAACCAGGCGAGCCACCAACCGCCAGATCCGCTGCGCATAGGCGTCGTACAGCGCACGCCAAGCATCCGCGCGACATTCGCGCAGGCCCTCGACAATCCGTTGCTCGTGCCAAGCCTCGGTCAACAGCCGTCCTCCCGTAGTCGATCGTGGTGGGGCTCTGCCATTATATTTGCGCGATCCGGGTGAAATCTATCGCGCCGGTAGCGAGAATTCATGGGTTTTCTTGGTTGCGGTTGTGCAGTGTCGAACCCGGTGGTAGACAGGCCGCTTGTGGCTGCTTGGCACACGCCCCTTGAAACAGACGAGAAACGACTGCGAGAAGTTCCGGCCGTGAGCACCGATTCGTCCGGTCGCCCCATTGGGGCAGACCCCACCCGAGCGGCGGTCCACTAACCCTTGCGTCCCAAACCCGTCAGGCATCGGAGCTGTCCCTCCCCAAAACTCCGCTCGCCTTACTATGCAAGGAGTTGCGCTATTTGGCAAAACTGCGACCTTACATCAGGATAACGGACTGCTCAAACCAGAGAAGATCCGAATCCGGGATTGCCGGGGCCAGATTGGGAAGATTGCGTCGCCAACCGTTTGCCCATCCTGACGCATCCCGGCAGGATTGCCCATTTGGCGAGTGCGGAGCAACAGGCAGGGGTATCGCTCAATCTGATACGGTCAAGGCCCTCGAGCAGGCGCAAGGCGACGGACCGGATGGATGAATCGCCCACAGGGCCGGTGTTGCTCGAATCGAACGAGTAGGCCCCAACTCTACGCCACAGGGCCGAGAAGGCCGCAGAGCGCTGCCTGTACGCCTGTGCGGTTCAAGGGCTGGGGCTTTGTGATACCCTGCCAAGATTCAGACGCAGCAGCGACCGTTCTCGGGCTTCTGAGGGGCATCTGGCGGCAACGGGGGCGTCTAAAGGGTTGCGCAGTACGGAAGGCCCGATTTCCACGGTTCCGAACGCACACGCCAGGGGATAATGTCTGCCGATATTGCCTAGCCTCCACCAACTGCATGGCAGAGCGGCACTTGCAGAGGGGGTCAATTACGACATCCCGTGGAATCCAAACCGGCTTGAGCAGCGCATGGGCCGCATTCATCGCTACAAGCAAGAGAAGGAGACGATGATCTGGAACATCGTCGCCCAGAACACACGGGAAGGAGAGGTCATGGGGCGGCTGCTGCACAAGCTGGAAGACATGCGACGGGCTTTGGGCAGCGACCGCGTGTATGACGTGATCGGCGAGATTGTCCCGGCTCCCCGGCTTGATGCCTTGATGAAGGACTGGCTCTCCCGCCGCCGCACCATGACAGAAATCCTGGCTGAGATCGACTTGCAGACTGACGAAGAGCAGGTCGCCCAAATCCGGGCCGACATGGAGAACAAGGCACTCGGCTCTCGCTACATCGACATGAGCCGACTCGCGGCCGACGTGCAGTAGAGCCGAGAGAATCAACTGATGCCCGAGTACATCGAAAGGTTCTTCCTCGAAGCGTACCGCTCGTTTGGAGGCACGGTTGCGCCGGTCAAGGGTCGGAAAGGCGTCTGGTCGATCAGCAGGGTTCCGCCCGATCTGCGCAAACTGCCCGATTCGCTGGAGCGCAAATACGGCAAGATCGGCGCCAAATATCCGCAGATTACCTTCGACAAGGAAAAGATCGTCGGCTACTCCGATCTGGAATTCGTCGGGCCGGGCCATTCGCTGTTTGAGGGTGTTGTTGAACGGGTGTTGCGGCAGTACGGCCCAGCGTTGCGAAACGGCGCGGTCTTCTACAACGCCGACGCCACGGAGCCAACCGTCCTCTGGCTCCTGAAATGCGGCGTGGCCGTGATCCTGACCACCCCGCAGGAAGTTGTTCGGTCCTTGGAGGGCATGGAAAGCGACCCCGAGGTCGAGAAGATCGCCGTCGAAGTGTCGATGCGGTACGAGCGGGACCAGGGCCGCAAGCCGGTGTCGGTCGAGGAAGAGAACTGCGGCTGGGATGTCACGTCACTTGACGGCGGTCAGGTGGCCCGCTACATTGAAGTCAAAGGCCGGGCTGGTGAAGGCGGCGTGGCGCTGACGCCCAACGAATGAATCAAGGCCCAGCGGTTTGGCAAGGACTACTGGCTCTACATCGTTGTGAACTGCCGGTCGCAGCCTGAACTGCACATGATCCAAGACCCGGCATCAAAGTTGAGCCCCAAGGGAAAGGTCAGTGTGGTTCGTTACATGGTTGGTCAAGGTGACTGGAAGCGGGCAGCGGAGGCCGAGAAATGAGGACGCTGGTTCTAGTCACCGTCACTTTTTCCTGACGCAGGTGAGCCACTTGTTCTGTGCTCGCGTGCGTCAGCAGCACGACGACCCGAACAGCGAGCACGCCGATCGCTTGACCGTGGAACAAGTACGCAGCGCGATGAACACCTGGCTCACGGCCGCCGACCTGAAACCGGCCAAGCGAAAAGAGCGATACGAAAGGGAAAGAAAAACCAACGCTACCACCAACGGCGCAACCGGCAATCCTGCAAGTCTCATACGAGAACCAGAATCGCCCGACTCAGCGCATTGGGGATCGACGTTAACAAGATCAAATCGTGCGTCACGCAGCAAC
>JAUWWA010000453.1 GCA_030617125.1 Pirellulales bacterium
ATGTGCGGCGGCTCGGGCGCGGAGCAGGCCGCGTTGGAGGAGGAATCGCGGCACACCGGCCGCGTGCTGACGGTTCACGGGGACGACGTGTTCATCGAGCTGGGCAGCCGCGAGCAGGGCGTCGTCTCGGCCAAGCAGCTCGAACGCCTGCCCGAGCCGGGAACCATGCTCGAGGTGATCGTCCAGCGATTCAACGTCGACGAAGGGCTCTACGAACTAAGCATCCCGAACGCCGCCGCCGAGGTTGGCGATTGGGACGACCTGCACGAAGGTATGATCGTCGAGGCCCGCGTCACCGGCCACAACACCGGCGGGCTGGAGTGCGACGTCAACCATCTCCGCGCGTTCATCCCCGTTAGCCAAGTTGCCCTGTATCGCGTGGACAACCTGGCGCAGTTCGTCGACGAAAAGTTCACGTGCGTCGTCACCGAGGCCAATCCGCGGCAGCGCAATCTCGTGCTCAGCCGCCGCGCCGTCCTGGAGCGCGAAAAGCAGGAGGCTCGAGAGAAACTTCTCCAATCCCTACAGCCGGGCCAAATCCATGAAGGCGTGGTCCGCAAGCTGACCGACTTCGGCGCGTTCGTCGATCTCGGCGGCATCGACGGCCTGTTGCACGTCAGCCAACTCGCCTGGCATCGCGTCAGCCATCCCAGCGAGGTGCTCAGCGAGGGCCAGACGATCAAGGTGAAGATCGAGAAGATCGACCACGCCACCGGCAAGATGAGCCTCGCCTATCGCGACATGCTCGAAAACCCCTGGCAGAGCGCCGCGCGAAAATATCCCCCCAACACCGTCGCCAAGGGGAAGGTGAGCAAGATCATGGAGTTCGGGGCATTTGTCGAGTTGGAGCCCGGCGTGGAAGGCCTGGTGCACATCTCCGAGCTGTCGCACAAGCGGGTGTGGCGGGCCACCGACGTGGTCAGCGAGGGCGACGAGATCGAGGTTTTGGTCCTCTCGGTCGATCCGCAGGCGCAGCGCATGAGCCTCTCGATGAAAGAACTCTCAGCCCCCGAGCCGGCCAAGAAGGGTAAAGAGCCCGAACCCGGCGAGCTTCCCTCAAAATCCTCTAAACGCAAGAAGCCTTCCAAGCCGCTCAAGGGCGGGCTAGGCCGCTCGGCCGGCGGCGAAAGTTTCGGCTTGAAGTGGTAGATGCGGGGCTGGGGGCTAGGGATTTGAGATTTGAGATTTGAGATTTGGGATTTCGTAACACTTCAGCCGTGTGGAGGAGGTAACGTCCGACGCAAAACTTTTGACGGAATATCGAATGTCGAACAAGGAATGTTGAAGTACGAAGGGCAACAACCTGGGCGTTCTTCTCTTCAGTCAACCGTGAAGCTGCCGAGTTACTTCATCATTCGACCATTCCTTGTTCGATATTGGATATTTACCGACGCGGCTTGTGGCGAAGAAGGCGTACACAGTTTCCCGTTCCGCCACGGAGCACTGGACATGCACACTGTAGGTTCGGCTTGGTTGTTTGTGGTGGTTGCAGGGTGAACAATAGCGCTGACGATGAAGCGGCACACACAATGATCTCCTCTCCGCCTGTAACGATTGCCAAAACCCTCGGCGTTGGGCAAACGGACGGTATTGTGCGCCATCTACCGCCCGGTTTGCTGGCCGGCCGGGGCCGATTTTCAACGACTGCATCGGCAAAAGCACCCCTGATAGTTTTCTTGGCTGCTCTTGCGCCGCGAGTCCGAAAATGGGGACATGGCTCAATCCTCTTGCTCACCGACGCGTCGCCTTTACGGCGGTTGCCTGCTCGCGGCGGCCGTTGTGCTTTGTTCGGCGGCGGAGGCATCGGCGGAAGACGCCCATCCGGCTGTGGTTCGGGTGATCGCACCGGAACGCAACGGCTCGTCGTACGGCTCAGGGGCGCTGGTGGCGGTGAGCGAGACGCACGGCATCGTCATCACCAACTGGCACGTCGTGCGTGACGCGACCGGACCCATCATGGTCATCTTCCCCGATGGGTTCCGCTCCGGCGCCACGGTAATGAAGGCCGATCGAGATTGGGACCTCGCCGCCCTGGCCATCTGGCGGCCCGATGTGCGGCCGATCGCCCTGGCGACCGAGCCGCCGCGGCCGGGCGAAGTTCTGACCATCGCAGGGTATGGCCGGGGGTGGTATCGGGCCGCGGCAGGACGCTGCACAAAGTACGTCTCCCCGGGAAGGAACTTGCCGTTCGAGATGGTCGAACTCGGCGTCACCGCCCGCCAAGGCGACTCCGGCGGACCCATCCTCAACAGCCGTGGCGAACTGGCCGGCGTGCTCTTCGGCGCGGGACTGGGTTACACCGCCGGTACGTACTGCGGCCGGGTGCGATGGTTCCTCGACGAGCCGCTGGCGTTATTACAGCGTTTGCCCGGGCAACCGGCGATGATCGCGCGGAGGCAGCCCCAGCCACGCTACGAGTCGGAGCCTATTTGCGAGCCGGTTCGGCTTCCAGCGGCGATTGCTGCCCGACCGGCAGCACCGGTGGCGGACAAAGCCATCGGTTCGAGCGATGGGATCGAGTCGCGGAAAGGGAGCGACAAAGCAAGGGGTGGCTGGGGCAAAGCGCAGCGGCGCCCCGGCGAACCAGCC
>JAUWWA010000423.1 GCA_030617125.1 Pirellulales bacterium
CCGATGTCGTCGGCACCGAGGAACTCGGCTTCCGGCAGCAGCGTACGCAGACGAACACGATGTCCCAGATCGGGACAGACTTGCATAGCCCAAGGCCTCCCTGCCTCAAGGCAACGAAAGAATCTGATGTGGATAGGGGCCGGATTGTCCGAATTTTCCGCCCCCTGTCAAGGCGTATTTAGAAAGGGGCTCAAGGGCACATGCTCCTCCCTGGGCCAAACAGACATTGACGAACAGCAGGTGCGACAGGCTAAGAAAGTAGCATGTCCCCTTTTTGAATCGGGCTGGACAGGCAGGCGATAATCGGGGAATATGGCGTGCTTACGTGATTTGGTTAATAGATGCCGCCATGCCACACGCCGACTTCGATACCGACCGGCTCGCCGCCTACCTGCATTTGACCCCCCAGCAGGTGAACAGGCTCGCCGAACGCGGCAAGCTGCCCGGCCGCAAGGTCGGCGGAGCGTGGCGTTTCGCCAAGGCCGAAATCCACCATTGGTTCGAACGCCGCATCGGGCTCTGTGACGAGGGCGAACTGGTTGTGGTGGAGAAAACGCTCGAGCGTTCCGCACCGAACGAGCATCACGAGGATATCTCCTTCGCCGATCTGCTGCCGGTCAAAGCAATCGCCATCCCGCTGAATGCCCGGACACGCACTTCGATTATCACCGCCATGACCGAGTTGGCTGCCGCCACCGGCATGCTTTGGGACGCTAAGGCGATGGCCCGTGCGGTGAAGAAACGCGAAGACATGCACCCGACCGCGCTGGAAAACGGGGTGGCGCTGATGCACCCTCGCCGCCCGATGGCAAAAATCCTCGGCCAGCCGTTTCTGGCGCTGGGATGCACCGGCAGTGGGATCCCGTTTGGCGGCAGCGTCCTCACCGACGTCTTCTTCCTGATCTGTTCGACGGAGGAACGCGGGCATCTGCGGATGCTGGCAAGGCTCAGTCGGCTGCTCACCTCGCGCGGCTTCCTCGACGCACTGCGCGATGCGGCCGACGCCGACGCCGCACACCGGTTGATTGGCGACGCCGAGGCGAAGCTTTGAGGGAATTCTCTGGGAGTGAAAGGGCGTAGGAGGAAAATTAAGGAGAAGCGCTGAAAAGGGGAAAAGAAGCCGGAATGTCGTGTCAAGCTACACCGACCACCGTCACTGGCGGCGGCTTTCCATATGTTGGGTATCGATGCGTAACATTGCCATCTCGATCCTGTTGGTGGGCGACACCGATCGGTCGGAATTCCGACCGGCCGGGGCGGCGCTGCATGCACGGGGTCGGGTGACGAGCGTGTCGGACGCCGATTCGGCCGCGGCGGCGCTGGTCGGCGGCGACGTGGCGCCCGAGTTGATCGTCCTGGCCCAGGCCTATCCGTCGCAGTTCTCGCTCGAGGCGGTCGATCGGCTGCGGCGTTTGGCGCCGCTCGCCCGGGTGTTGGGATTGATGGGGAGCTGGTGTGAAGGGGAAATGCGGACCGGCAAGCCCTGGCCGGGCGCCGTGCGCATCTATTGGCACCAGTGGTTGCCGCGATGCGATCGGCAGCTTGCCCGGATGAGCCGCGGCGAATGCTCCGTGTGGGAATTGCCCGTCACGGCGACCGAAGAGGAGCGGCTGTTGCTGGCCGCCGACGAACCGCTGCCCGCTCGCCGGGGCATCATCGCCATTTACACCCGGCTGTTCGAGATGGACGATTGGCTTTCCGCGGCGTGTCGCGGCCGCGGGCTGTCGACGGTGTGGCTGCGTCCGCCGCGCGTTGCCCGGGTGGAAGGCGCGACGGCCGCCATCTTCGACGGCTCCGACCTGCGCGGCGAGGAGTTCGAAGAGTTGCGGCGCCTCGCGGCCACACTCAACCCGGCGCCGATCATCGCGCTTCTGGACTTTCCCCGCATCGAGGATCGTCGTCGGGCACGCTCGGCCGGCGCCGCGGCGGTGGTTTCCAAGCCGCTGCATGTCGACGATCTGTTCTGGGAACTCGACCGTGTACTGGGCGATGCGGCCGGGGTGGAATGGGGGTGAGCCGGGCATGCAAAGCCGCCGCCAGTGGCGGCGGTGGTGATGGTTTCCCGCGACCGCTTCCCGCGGCCAATGGCCGCGGCTTTACAGGGGAGTCACACGTCGATGGTGATTTCTTCTACTTCGGTGCGCAGGATTTCGCGCTTCCAGCCGGGTTCGTGGACCGGCCAGCCTTGGACAGCGCGGAGACCCTCGTAGGTCTGCCGCGACCGGTTCGTCGCGTGGACCGCCTGCCAACACTCCATTTCGGTCGCCGAGGGCGACGGCACACGGCCGGGCAAGTTGCTGCGGCGGAAGTGCAACTCGCCGTGATCGAAGATGCTGATGATCACCGGCGGAGGGCACTCCAGCATGCGTCGGGCGATCAGTTCGTGGCTGGCCGTCGCATAGCGGGATTTCAATTCCAGGAGGTCCCAGCCGCACCCTGGCGCGTCGAGTGCGAACCAGTCGACCGGCAACAGGAGCCGGCCGGCGAGGTGATTGGCGACCGTTTCCCGCGCGGCTGGCGTCGTCTCGCAAGGCTCCACCCCCAACAGCGAAAACACCTGATGGGCCGCGTGCTCGCCGATCTCGTGGGCGACGGCCCATTGCCGGCGTTCCCGGCGGGGTTCATGACGCAGCAGGATCGTCGGCCGCGTCGCGCGATGGCCGCCCAAGCGGACGTAGCGCGCCCGGCCCTGTTGGCGGTCGTCCTCCGCAATGGTGATGCCCAATGCCTGGGCGAGCCGGAAGGCATCGACCGGCGGGCGGCCGATGCCGGCGGCGTCGAGCAGCGTCATGGCGACCGCGTCCAGCGCGGCGGAGA
>JAUWWA010000055.1 GCA_030617125.1 Pirellulales bacterium
CCGGTCCGTGGCCGTCGAGATCCGCACGACCTTCGCAGCACTGTACGACTTCGATCTGGCCGGACGTCAGTGCCTCGTGCTGGCCGGTCTGGTCTTGCTGCTGACGACGCCGCTGCTGATCGTCGGCTTGCGTCTGCTTGCCGTGGCGATACTGGCGCGACAGACCCGACCCGTCAGGCCCTACCCCCACGCGGCGTTGAGCCGGATCTTGCGGATCGCGTTGCTTGCCGTGCTCGCGATCGGCATCGGCGTGCCGACGCTGGGGTTGTGCCTGCCGGCGATCAATGATCCGATGCCGGTTCGGGCGTTGGCCAAAGCGTGGTCGACGACGAGTGCAACCTTCACGTACACCTTCGGGGCCGGCGCCGTTGCGGTGCTGGCCGCCACCTGCCTGGCGCTGGTCGCCGGGCGCGACTTGCGACTTCGGTTGGCCGTCTTGGGAGTGCTCCTGATGCTATTGGCCATGCCGCCTGCTCTGGGGGCGCTCGGAACGTCGTACGCTGCGACCAGGGCCCCGGCGGAGTTGGACTGGCTGCTTCGCAGCCAACTCACCGTGGCCGTGGTGTTAGGGCTTCGTTTCCTGCCGGTCGCCACAGTGATCATGATGCGCGCGGTGGGAACTCTCTCGCCTTCCTGGACGGATGCGGCCAGGGTGCACGGCGTATCGCGGGGCCCGCTCTTTCTGCGAGTCATCCTCCCCCATCTCGCGCCTGCGATTTTGGTCGGGGTGCTCCTGGTGATGGTGCTGGCGGCGGCCGAGATCACCACCACCCATCTGCTCCAGCCGACAACCGGACGTCCATCGTTGCCGCTGGCGATCTTCACGGTCATGGCCAATAGCCCCGAGGGACTGGTCGCGTCGCTTTGCCTAATTTACCTGCTGGGCGTGGCCCTGATAATGGCCGTCGCTTTGCAGCTTCCCCGCTGGTTACGTAGGAGAACGTTATGAACACGCCGATCAGTTGCCGCGGTCTGGTGTGTCGGCTGGGTGGTCATCTTGTGCTCGATGGCGCCGCGTTGGACATTGCCCAGCGGCAATCGCTCGCGCTGCTGGGAAGCTCGGGAAGCGGCAAGTCGACGCTGCTACGGATCATCGCCGGGCTGGAAATTCCTGAACAAGGTGAGGTCGACATCACCGGTGCGCCCGCGACCCGCGGCGGCCGACTGCTGGTCGCCCCCTACCGGCGTGGCGTGGCGATGCTGTTTCAAGATCTCGCCCTTTGGCCAAATCTTTCGGTGCAAGGAAACGTCCGCCTGGGACTGTCAGCACTCCGTCTCCCACGAAAACAACTCCTCGATCGGGTAACCGAAGCGTTACAGATGTGCGGGATCGAGGATCTATCGGGCCGGTTGCCGGGAACATTATCCGGCGGTCAGCAGCAGCGTGTCGCGCTGGCCCGGGCATTGGCGATGCAGCCGAAACTACTGCTGCTGGACGAGCCATTCGGTGGACTGGACCTGGTGACGAAGCAGGCAGTCATTCGTGAACTCGTTCGATTGAGATCCGAACTTGGCTTCGCCCTGGTTCTGGTGACGCACGACTCCCTGGAAGTCCGGCAGGTCTGCGACAGTTTAGCCGTTTTGCAAAGCGGGCGGATCGCCGAGCAAGGCCGCCTCGCCGACGTCGCCCGAGCCCCGCAGACAGCGCTCGCCAAGGCGCTAACTGGACAACTGTAGACTTAGGGACTAACGACAATCGAGTAGTCCGCTGCCAATCCCTACTCCCGGCCTGGCCCGAAAGGGCCCTTCCAGAACACCCGGATAGTGCGAAGGGGCAGGTCGTTAATCCATCGGCCATACTGGGCTGGCTTGACCGGTTCTCGGCCGGCGTGAAGGTTGCAATCCCTCCGCTACTCGGCATAATGCCGTGATTGCCCCATCCCAATGCGGAGGATTCCACGCCATGCCAGAGAGAATCATTCAGTACCAGGGCCTCACCTTCGACGACGTCCTGCTTGAGCCGAGACACAGCGACGTCGTCCCGGCCAAAGTCGACGTCAGCACGCGGCTCACGCGGCGGATCGAGTTGAATGTCCCCCTTCTGAGTTCGCCCATGGACACGGTCACCGACGAGGCGATGGCAATCGCCTTGGCCCAAGAGGGGGGAATCGGTATCGTCCACAAAAACATGTCCATCGAACACCAAGCCGAGGAAGTCGAGAAGGTCAAACGCAGTGCCAACGGCATCATCTTCAACCCGGAAACCCTCCCCCCCGATGAGACGGTTGGCCGCGCCCGCGAGATCATGAACCAGTACAACGTCTCCGGGCTGCCGATCACCGCTGCCGACCGGCATCTGGAGGGAATTCTCACACGACGCGATCTGCGGTTTCTCGAAGATTCCCATCTGCGCATCCGTGAAGTGATGACGAAGGAGAATCTTGTAACGGCTACGGGGACCGTAACGCTTGAGGAAGCTGAGAAGATCTTAATGGAAAAAAAGGTGGAGAAGCTTTTGCTGGTTGACGAAGATTTCAGACTGACGGGACTCATTACGATCAAAGACATCGACATGATGCGGTGCTTCCCGAACGCCTGTCAAGATAGGCAAGGGAGGCTGAGAGTAGGGGCCGCCGTCGGCGTCCACGACTACGACCGCGTTGAAAACCTCATCGCCAAGGACGTCGACGTGCTTATCGTCGACAGTGCCCACGGCCATTCGGCTAACGTTATCGAGACCGTTAGGAGAATCAAGCAGAAATGGGATATTGACGTCGTCGCCGGCAACGTGGCGACCGCCGATGGCTGCACAGACCTTATCGCCGCCGGTGCCGATGCGGTGAAGGTCGGAATCGGCCCCGGATCGATCTGCACGACACGGGTGATTTCCGGGGTTGGTGTCCCGCAAATTACGGCCGTCCACCAAGTTGCCCAGGCCGCCGAAGATAGCCAAACTCCCGTGGTCGCCGATGGTGGGATCCGTTACTCCGGCGACGTGACCAAGGCAATCGCGGCCGGCGCACACGTGGTCATGCTTGGAGGCCTCCTGGCCGGGTTGGAAGAAAGCCCCGGCGCTCGAATCCTCTATCAGGGACGAACATTTAAGGTTTATCGAGGAATGGGTTCTTTGGGGGCCATGGTCAAGGGCTCCAGCGAACGCTACCACCAAGGAAAAGCCGACGCCGGACTCGACAAACTCGTGCCCGAGGGCGTCGAAGGACGCGTGCCCTTCAAAGGATCGTTGGGACCATTTGTTTATCAGCTTGTCGGCGGGTTACGAGCCGGGATGGGATATTGCGGAACACGGACCATCGAGGAATTGCGCACCCAAGCGCGATTCATCCAGGTTTCACCAGCCACTGTGCGGGAGAGTCACCCTCATGACATCGCTATTACGCAGGAAGCGCCAAATTACAGTACGGAATACGCCACCGGCGACGGTTCGTGAGGACTGGGGGTCAGGGGTCAGGCGTGTACCGCTGACTGTGGCGATGCTTGCCGCGGTGGCCCTTGCGGCACTAGCGGTTCGCGCGACAGCCGACGACGGCTGGACGTCCAAGCCCCGCGCCAGGCAGGCCAGTTACACAAGCAGCCGAAGCGGCACGAAGCTCAAGTGGCTTCCGTACCGGCCGAGTGTGCCTTCAGACGACCAGTTCGTCGTGACAGCCCCGGCGGCGCCCGCTGTCGAAGCATCTCAGCCCGAACGGACCGTGACCGATCCGTTCAAGGATCCTTTTGGCGACGGCCTCTTGCGGCAAGAATCGCCCGTAGAATCACTGGCCCCACTGAAGGAAGTCCCGGCCACGCAGCCGGACACTCGCCCGGCGACCGCGGAGCCTCTGGAACCCCTCCCCGATTTGGAGGGCCTGGAAGCTCGCGCCATGGAGCAGTCGGCGGCCGAAGGGCGCATGCAGTTGATGGACAAGTGCCCATCGCCGGAGGACCTGAAGTCGATCAACGAACTGACCACCGACATCAAGGCCGAGGACGGCGAGTTTCCGCCCGAGTGCACCTTGGGCGAAAAGAAGTTCGAGCCGCGCGTGTGGCCGTCGACGTGTTTCACGTGGAAGGCGTCGGGGGTATGCCACAAGCCGTTGTACTTCGAGGACGTGCACCTGGAGCGTTACGGGCACTCGTGGGGACCGTTCCTGCAGCCGGTTATCTCCGGCGGGCACTTCTTCCTAACCGTCCCCATCCTGCCTTACAAGATGGGTTTGAATCCGCCCCGCGAGTGCATGTACACGCTCGGCTACTATCGCCCCGGCAATTGTGCTCCGTACCTGTTCGACCCGCTGCCGCTTAGCGTCCGCGCCGCGTTGTTTCAGGCGGGCGCCTGGGTCGGCGGGGTGGCCATCATCCCATAAGACCGCCCAAATCGCAGCCTCGGCAGCAGTCCGACACGCCGCATGGGCCGGTCTGCTGCCCCGGACAGCTCGGCTGCGTCGACGTGGCCGAGTGTGCCGCCGGCACGCTGAATTGCTTCACCAACCGCGTCGCGCCACACGAAGGGCACGCGGGTTGCTCCTCCCCGCGAAGCAAGAACTCGAACCGCTCACCGCAGTCGTTGCATTCGTATTCGTAGATCGGCATGGGCGTGTTCCTTTGCTGAAGCGTCGGGGCGATGATGACAAACAATCCATTTCATTTTACGATATATGGAGCAGTCATGAAATCCCAGCAGCAATCTCGCCGTGCAACGGTCGCCAGCTTCCGGAGAATCCAACCATGCGTTCCACCGCACTCACCCGTGCACAGTCTCGGCAGGTCGACCGACTGGCCATGGAGAAACTCGGGGTCTCCGGACTGGTGCTGATGGAAAACGCCGGGCGCGGCGTCGCCGACGTGTTGCGCCGCACCGGTGTCGACGGGCCGGTCGTCGTCTGCTGCGGCAAGGGGAACAACGCCGGCGACGGGTTCGTCATCGCTCGGCACCTTGAACTGCGTGGATTCCAGCCGCGCGTGCTGCTCTGGGCCGATCCGGACGAACTGACCGGCGACGCAGCCGCCAACTTCCGCATCCTTGAAAAGACCGACGTGCCGATCGAACGGTTCGCCGCCGCGCACGATCCGGCTCGACTCGCCGAGCAACTCGCCGGCGCCGCATGGATCGTCGACGCCTTGCTGGGCACCGGCGCCCGCGGCGAACCCCGACCGCCGCTTAACGCGGTGATCGAGCAACTCAACGCGGCCGACGCACCGATCCTGGCGGTCGATCTGCCCAGCGGACTGGACTGCGACACGGGCAAGCCGGCGGCGCACACGATCCGCGCAACTGTCACGTGCGCGTTCTTCGCCGCGAAGTCCGGCTTCTTCGCCCCCGGCGCCGAGGCGTACACCGGCGAGGTGCGCGTGCTCGACATTGGCGTCCCGCCGAAGCTGGTCGACGACGTGCTCTCGCCGTTTCAGACGGACAACCGGCAAGGCGGCACGGCCGAGTAGCAGCCTCATACTTCGAGAACACGCGTGGCCTCGTACCGGGTAGCCACATGAAGTGGGAGCTTCTTGCCCAGGACCTTCCGATGTGCACGCAGCGCCACGCGCGGATTGTTGTTCTCCTCGGAGAGATGGGCCAGGCACACCCACTTCAGCCGCTTGCCGCCGGCGGCAAGGAGCAGTTCGGCGGCTTCGACGTTTGAAAGATGTCCGCCGGGGCCTCGGATGCGATCCTGTAGGAACTCCGGATACGGCCCCTCGGCGAGCATCTTACGGTCGTAGTTGCTTTCCAGGAAGACGGCGTCGAGCGAGCCGATCACCGCATCGAGCCCGCTGAAAACGTGCCCCAGGTCGGTCAGAATGCCCAGCCGGTGCCGGCCATCGTCGACGACGAACGCCACGCCGTCGGCGCCGTCGTGCGGGGTGGGAATCGTCTCCACCGCCACCCCCGCCAATCGCAGCACCTCCCCGGCTTTGAAGGGGCGTATGTCCGACAGCTCGCCGAGGGAGTATTTCCGCGAGGCGGCGTTGAGGGTCCTGGCTGTAACATGAACCGGCAGGCCGAACTTCCGCTGGAAAATGCCCAGCGACTGGCTGTGATCGGCGTGGTCGTGCGAGATCACGACCGCGTCCACGTCGGCGATATCCCGCCGGTGGGCGGCAAGCCGCTGTCGGGCCCTCTTACCGCTGATCCCCGCGTCGAACAGCAGCCGCAACCCGTTGGCCTCCAAGTAGATGCAATTGCCGTTGCTGCCGGACTGTAGGGAGATGGTCTTCATGTCGGAATTCTACGTGCGGTCGGGCGAAGAGGGGAGGGGGGTTGTCTGTTCAGCCGTTTGCGGTTCGCGTGTAAGGAGGGAAACGGGAAAACTAGAGAAGGGGGGCAAGAAGAAATGCCGTTTTTCACCCTTGCAGGGCCCGGGCATTTCTACTATTATCTGCCCCCTCTTCTGCGGGCATTCCTGGATATCGTCTATACCTCGATGGGCAAATCGGCTCTCACAGTCGCTCTGGCGCTGGTCGGCACGGTTCTCATCGCCGGCTGCGCGTCCGCACCCCGGCCGGCGAGTTCCACGACGCAACCGATGGCCGCCCAACCCGCCGAGTCGGCGCCCCCCGCGCCGCCGATTCCCGACAGCGCCGCGCAGCCGGGCGCGCAAGCCCGGTCGATGCAAGAGGTCATGGCCGAATTGCAGCAACTCGGCGCCTTGGACCCGGCCGCCCAGGGCAAGCTCCTGGCCGACCTGCGTGAGACCGATCCTGCGCTCTGGCCGCTGGTATTGCAGCAATTCCGTGCGGTGACGGCCTATCGGCGTCGGGCCGAGAAACGCGAAGCGAGCATTGCCGGGCCGGTAGAAGTCACGCCGAGCGGACCATACGCCCGGCAGGGTGCTTCGCCGATTCCACCCGAGGTACAGCCCCCGGCGGCCGGCCGTCAACCGAGCTGCGAAGTGCCGTCAAACGTCGATCGTCTTCCGCCGCTCATCGACGCGGCCGTGCCGCCCAACGCCGCTCCCGAAGGCGACTACCCGAGCACGACGACGCCGGTCTCGTACGACGCGGCCGCGCCGGCCGATTGGCGCGAGCAGGTGGATTGGGCCGCCCGTGCGTTGGCCTCCCAGATCGACGGCTCGCCCAAGTCGCCGGAAGAAATTGCCCGGCACGCACAATTGCGGATGCTCTACCTGTTGGCCAATCGTCGCGAGGATGCGTTGCAGCCGATCCCGGCCATCACGCCGGCGGTTCAGGACTTCTGGAAGAAGCAACTCTACGGACTGTCGACGTGGTTGGACACCCAGGCGACGCCGGACCCCACGCGACGCGCAGCCGTGACGAAACGGATCCTTGCCGAGGCGCTAACCCGGCTTGGCGAATCGGCGCCGCTGGAGGTTCACAACCTGGCCTTCTGCACCGCCATCGACGGCTACGGCTGCATCGTGGCGTTTGCGAAGGATGAGTTCGCACCGGGTCAGGAAGTCCTGCTCTACGCCGAAGTCGAGAACTTCAGCAGTGAGGAGACCGCCAAGGGGTACCACACGTCGCTGCGAAGCAGCTACCAGATATTCGATAGCCGCGGTGGCCGCGTCACCCAGCGCGACTGCCCGAAGACCGAGGAATACTGCCGGAACTCCCGGCGCGACTTCTTCATCGGCTATCGCCTCAAGCTTCCCGACAAGCACATCTACCCGGGCAAGCACACGCTACGGCTGACGATCGAAGACCTCAAGAACCACAAGGTCGGCCAGGCGTCGATCGAGTTTTCGATCCAGTCGCGGTAGATTGGGGTTCTTCCATCGGCGCGCCGCTGTGCGCAAGTCCTTGATTTCCAACTACTTAGCCCGCCTGGTCACGGTCCTCGTTATTTGCTGGACCTATGTTTCACTCGCACAGGAATTCCAGAAATTGCCGCAAAGCGTTACAACACAATACCTTACGTCACGTCTCCCCGGTCGATACGGCCTACTGCTGAAAACACCATTCATTGTTCACCTCCTGATACTACTTGAATCGAAAGCCGTACAGGTCGGCATCCTGCACCAGGATGTACAGGCGCACTGTCTTGCCCTGTAGCGACTCCAAACTGGCGTCCTTCCACTCGACGTTGTGTTCGATGCTGTTGACGCGCACCGGCTCGCAATCGTCGAAATGGAAGCCTTTCTCTAGGTGCGAGCGCTCCCAGCGGTCCTCGACCATCCAGTGCGGCAGCTTGGCCTTGAACAGCCACTGCCCGGTCTTGTGCCGCAGCCACTTGTCGATGCCGATGGCCACCTTGACCTCGCCGCGGCTGCCGTCGACGTTCAGTTGCAGGGTCTTGCCGGTGACCTTCAGCGGCTTGGTGATCAGGATCTGGTTGGTGTTGCCCGCAGTGAGGCTCACATACCGATTGTGCTTCTGCGTGTACAACGTCCCACGAATCCGGGTCGTACGGTCATGGTAATAGCCCCTTGCATATCCGCAGTGATCGCCGTCGTAGCCGGAACAATAGAACCAGTCCTCGTCCCCCATCCGTAGCGGGTGACGACCGATCCGTACCATCCGGTCGTAGCTGTGTTGTTCTTTGCCGTGCGGGATCCAGGGCTCCCGGCTGACCGTACGATCCCAGGTCTTGCCCCCGTCCCGGCTGGTGACGATGCGCAACTCCATGGTGCCCTTGCTGACGGATTTGCCAATAAGGCCCTCTTCGGTCGTGGGACGATCGTGACCATCTTCGTAGAACTCGGGATTCGGATGCGTGCGGTCGCCAATGAACCACTCCGCAAAGCCCAACACAAACCCTTCGATGTGGATGGACC
>JAUWWA010000250.1 GCA_030617125.1 Pirellulales bacterium
GGAGTAACGGCGTGCCAGAAACTCGCCCATCACGGCCGCTTCGTACAAGTTGTTCGACGACCAGTACAGGTAGGCAAGGTAGTACCGGATGACGTTCACCTGGACGGTGGTGACTTCGGGGGTCCTCATGCGCATGGCCATGCGGCAGTACTGGACGGCTTCGACACGGGCCTCGGTGACCTCCTCCGGTTCGAGGCCTGGCGTTTGCATGCGGTCGAGTTCGTCTCGGGCGCGGTCGCTGGCTTCGGCGAACGTGGTCGGTTCAGCGAGTTCGTCCGTCCCCCCGAGCAACTTGCCCCTCAACTTCGCCTTGGCCTTCTTTTTGTACTCCGCCTTGGGTCGGGATTCGGCCTCGGCTCGGGAAACATCCCTGAAGAGTTGCTTGGCCAGGGTCAGCATGTCCTTGCGCGTCTTTCTTTCTTCTTTCTTGATCAGCGATTGGGCATATTCCAGTGCCGCTTCGCCGGAAAGGAACTTGATGGCCAGTCCCTCGATACTCTCTTCTTCGTCGGGACGAGCGGTCCTTGCCCACTCCCTGTACATGGCCAGCGCTTCCTTGTACTTTTTGACCTTCGGCAGCAGGGCGGTTTCCAATGCCAGCACGGCCGCCTTACTCTTCACCAGGCGGCAGGCAGGGGGTTGGTCGGGTTGGGCGAACAAGTCCTCGAGCGCATCGAGCGCCTCGTCCGTCCTGCCCAATTCCTTGTAGCAGCGCCCTTCCCACAGTCGGGCGTAAAGCCCGGCGACATAGTCGCCGTACTTCTCATAGTATTCGCTGTACTTTTTCGCCGCCGCTTCGAGATCCTGCTTGTATCCGTCAGTACTGGGCTCGTACGTATGAGCGATCTCATAGCGTATGCCACCCAGTGCAAGCCCCACCTGCAACAAGTTGCGGCGAGCCTGGTCACGGGCTTCAAACTTCTTCGAGTCCTTGAGGTCGTTCATTCCACGGAATTTCTTGTGCTCCTCCACGAACCGCTTCTCCAGCCCCTCGTAAGCCTTCTGTGCCTCGGCGTACAACTGCCGAGCTTCGGCCCGCAACGCCGTCTTCTGTTCCAGGTTCTTCGAGCGACTTTCGGCCTGCTCGGTCTTGATGCTTCCTCGTTCGACCAGCAGGTTGGCCAGTTGCGACTCCGTGTCGGCAGCCAGAGGGTGGTTGGGATACTCGGCCAGGAATCTCTCGAAGCATTTGCGAGCCTTACTCAGTTGCTTCTCGCGGATCGAGAACGCGCGTTCCGGGCGCGACTGGTAAATCAGGGTCAACCCCGACTCATAGTCGATCGTGATCTTGAAGTCTTTGTCGACCCGCGGGCTGGTTCTCGCCATTTCGAGGTGCTCCAGCGCGATGTCGAAGTACTTCATTTTGCGAAGAGCGTCGAGGAACTTGCGTGCCTCCTCCGAGGCGACGCCCGCCTGTGAGAAGACGCAAAGACTCGTCATTGCGATCACGGCGGCCGGCAACCATTGGCGCCATCGTGGTGTTCTCATCGGTCGTTTCCTTGATCGATCTGACTCAGGGACGGCTTCTCTACAGATTATCTTCTCTTCGGTTGGCGTACAAGGTGCCGTTCGCCGCCGCATGCGATGGCGGCGCCCGCACAAACGAGGAAATGAACGGTCCACTGTGGACCTTGTGGATGATCGTCTTTCGCTCCGTGTTGCTACCCGCCGACGGTCGCGACTGACAATGCGACAGTGGCCACGCCGTCACCGCCGCTCGGCTGCAACCGGCCGAATGAGAATTCGGTCTGCCCGGCCGGAAGTCTTCCCGCGGCAGATGCCCTTTCCACTTAATTATACCCGCGGACCACGGGGAAACGGAAACCGGGGCACCTCGCTCGGGGGGCGACCGTGTGGCGGCAATACCATCCGCCTCGCTACACGAATACGGGAATACGGAACGACGAGAAGGGGACGGGAGGCCTTTTTGCCTAGTGCGGCTCAGCCACAACCAAAGGCGTTCAGGGTTCAGGATTCAGGATGTAGGCTTATAGGGTTGCCCTGAAGTCCTGAATCCCAAATCCTTACCACTGAACCCCATTTTGCTGTGACAGAAGTCTGCCGGAAAAGCAGACTTCCGCGCGTCTGCAATCTTGCAGATCATCACCACCGGGCATACAATTCCTGTGGACACGCCGGCTGACCGAACGTCAGCCCTGTTCACAACCGCGAGGCCGTCGATCGTGACAGACTTTCGTCAAGAGCACCGCGTTCGCAACTATCTCTCGCGCGGCGAGCAACGCCGGATACTCGGCTTGGTGCTTGCGCTGGGACTGGTCGTGCTGCTGATGTACGAGGCCCGAAAGCCGGAAAACTGGCGATGGTTCGCACGGTTGGCCGGGGAGGATCAGCCCGTGCCGGGCGACGCAGTGGAGAACCTGCCGGACAACCGGCTCGAGCCGCCGCCCGCCAAAGAAGAAATCCCCGGCACGTTCCGCTCGCCCGCCGAGCACGAGGCCGATAAGGAAGCGGAGGCGGACACCACCGGCCGCTACTTTCCCGGCGTAAAGCCGAAGTACTTCGACGCGGTCCGTGACGACACGATCTTCCGTCGCGACGAGTGCGACGCCTGGTTCCACCTGCTCCAGATCCTCGACAAAACCGACAAGGAGACACTTCAAGCCAAGTCGATCGGCCGCGCGACCTTCGCCCAACTGTTTTCGCAGTCGAACGACTACCGCGGCAAGCTCGTAACGCTCCGCGGCAAGATCCGCCGGACGCAGTGGATGCCGGCGCCCGGGAACGACTACGGCATCGAGCACTACTACCGGGCTTGGCTTCAGCCGGAAGACAATCCGACCACGCCGATGGTCGTTTATTGCTTGTACTTGCCCGAGGGATTTCCCGCCGGCACGGACGTTGCGGAGGAGGTGACGGTCACCGGATTCTTTTACAAGCGTTGGGCCTACCAGGCCAAGGACACGCTGCGCACCACGCCGGTCGTGTTGGCGCGAACCGTCGATTGGCGACGGGCCCCGCCGGCGGCGAAAAAGGTCGAGGTCAACGTCCGATTCGTGCTGACCATTATCGGCGTGGCGCTGGCGGTGAGTGTGGTGGCGATATTGCGCGTGTTGGCGCGGACCCGATCGCCCCGGCCGCGCGAACCGCACAAGCCGCCGGACTTCAGTGTGCTGCAAGAGTAGCCGCCCACGGCTCGACCACCAAGAGGTGCCTCATGGCCATCAACCCAATACCTCCGACTGTCCGCCTGGCACTGATGACGATCCTCTGCGGATTGCCGTCGGGCGGCTCGCTTGCCGAGGACCTGCCGGCCGAGAATATGCCGGCCGAAAACGCCGCGTCGGCGCCGATCACCGGGCCGCGCGAGTTGCTCCGCCGCTGGGGCATCGACGACAGTTGCTTCGCGCGATTGATCGATGGTCGGCCGGTCGGCGACGACGAGAACGAGACGCTGCTGAAGGTGCTGTTCCGGATACGCGGCTTCGCGAAGACCGATCTTCAGCGTTGGGCCCGGCCCGAGTTGAATCTACCCGAACTGCTCCGCGACCCCGAGGCGCCGCGCGGCGAGGTCTTTCGGCTCTCCGGCCGCGTCGCGAGCGTCGAGGTCCGCCGGCCGCTGGCGGAGGTCGTCGAGCGTTGCGAGTTCGACCGCTACTACCGCTGCGAGTTCCTGTTGGGCGAAGACGAGCAGCCGGCGGTGATCTTCGCCCGCAACGTCCCCAAGGCGTGGCGAGAGGGCGGGTCGTTCGACGAGCCGTCCGGCGCGCTGGGCGTATTGCTGAAGTTCGCCGGCGATGCCGAGCGCCCTACGCCGGTCTTCGTCGCCCCGCGCGTCGCCTGGTATCCCGACACCCTGTTAGGCAGGCTCGGCATGGACGTCGGGCTGCTCGACGACCTGGTCGACCGCAAGGGACTCACCAGCCGCGACCGCGAGGCCTTCTACCAAATGCACGCCGCCATGGCCCGAGCAGAACCGGGCAAGCTGCTTCGCGACGCTAAGAAGCAACTCCAAACCGCCGCCGACGAACTGAAACGAACCGACAAAGAGGGCGACGAGTACTACTCGGTCGTGCCGTTGTTCAACCGGCCCGCCGCGCAGCGCGGCCGACTCGTGGCGCTTCGCGGCACGGTGCGCCGGGTGGTGCGCGTCGGTGTCGGCGACGAGGACATCCGCGAGCGGTTCGGCATCGACCACTACTACAACATCTACCTGTTCCCCGATGATGCGCAGCACAACCCCGTGGTGTTCAGCGTCCGCGAGCTTCCCCCCGGCATGCCGACCGGCGACGGCCCCGACTACGGCGA
>JAUWWA010000216.1 GCA_030617125.1 Pirellulales bacterium
CCAGACGGGTCGAGAGCCGCTGAAGCTCCTCGTAGGGGTTGGTGTCGCGCAACACTTCGAGCGTGGCGATGCCCGCCGCCGTGGCCAGGGGGTTGCCGCTTAGGGTGCCGGCCTGGAAGACCTTGCCGGCAGGCAGGACCTTGTCCATGATCTGGCCCCGGCCCCCGTACGCCCCCATCGGAAGTCCGCCGCCGATCACCTTGCCAAGAGTCGTCAGGTCCGGCTGGATGTCGAACAGATCCTGGGCCCCGCCATAGGCGACGCGGAACCCCGACATCACCTCGTCGAAGATCAACAAGCTCCCGTGCTCGACGGTCAATTCCCGCAGGGCTTTGCGGAACTCGAGCGACGTGGTCACGCAACCCATGTTCCCGCACACCGGCTCAACGATCACTGCGGCAATTTGCCGGCCGTGCCGGGCGAAGGCCGATTCCAGGGCGTCTGGGTCGTTGTACCTCAGCACCAGCGTTTCGGCAGCGGCGCCTTCGGTGACGCCGGGCGAGTCGGGTACGGCCAACGTGGCGGCCGAACTGCCCGCAGCCACTAAGAGACTGTCGACGTGCCCGTGGTAGTTGCCCGCGAACTTCACGATCATCGGCCGGCCGGTATAGCCCCGCGCCAGCCGGATCGCGCTCATGGTGGCCTCGGTGCCGGAGTTGACCAGCCGGATCTTGTCGATCGAAGGCATGGCGTCGATGATGATTTCGGCCAGGACGTTTTCGGCCAGCGTGGGCGCACCGAAGCTGGTCCCGCGCCGAGCGGCCGTTTGAATCGCCTCGACGACCTTCGCATGGGCGTGCCCGAGGATCATCGGCCCCCAGGAGCCGATGTAGTCGATGTAGCGATTGCCGTCGAGGTCGAACAGATACGCCCCCTCTCCCTGCTGGAAGAAGATCGGCTCCCCGCCGACGGCGCCGAACGCCCGAGCCGGGCTGTTGACCCCGCCGGGCATCAACTGCTTGGCTCGCTCGAACGCGGCGTGGCTCTGGTTGTGCGACATCGTAGGATCTTCAAGGGACATTTCGGGAGGCGAGTCACTCCACCATATCGCATCGCTTTCCAGGAGGGAAGGCGCCATTGAAGCGGGTGAACAAGCAAAGAGGTTCGCCGCCGACTCCGAGAGGGCTGGCGACCCGCTTGCCCCCGGCGCATGCCTCCTGCTAGCAGTCGCAACCCCGTTGCGTTCGCTGCCGGAAAGGTGGTTGACACGGTTTACCGGCTCTGGCATACTACCGCAATCGATATGCAAATATTTTGATCGAGGAGGGCCTCGGTAGCATGTCCGCCGAGATGGAGCAACTCTACCGGCAACGGCTTGAGCGTTACACGGCCGCGATGCGAAACGAGAAGCCGGACAGGGTGCCGATCCGCCCGTTCGTGGCCGAGTTCACGGCCAAGTATGCCGGCTACACCGCGCAGGAGGTTACCCAGGACTACGAAAAGGCCTTCGCCGCCGCCCGGAAGTGCGCCGCCGATTTCGACTGGGATGCGGTCGTGGGGAACATGGTCTACGTCTGGAGCGGCTTGACGCAGGCGATCGGCCTGAAGTACTACGCGGTGCCGGGCGTCGAGCTGCCGCCGGACACCGGCTTTCAGTACCTCGAACCGCCCGAGGACGACGCCTGGATGCAGCCGGACGAATACGATCTGTTAATCGAGGACCCGACCGGCTACTTGTTCAACGTCTGGCTGCCGCGGGTCTCCGACGACGTTAGCGCGATGGGCGAGCCCACCTCGTTGCGGAACAATCTGTCGCTGCTCAAGGGCGGGATGGCCATGTGGCAGTACTTTGGCGCCTTCGGCACGCAAGCGGCGCGGCTGAGGACGGAGTCGGGAACCGTCTCGGCCATCTGCGGCATCCTCAAAGCGCCGTTCGACATCATCGCCGACAAGCTTCGCGGCTACAAAGGTCTGTGCATGGACATGTTCCGCCGGCCGGAGAAGGTGCTGGCCGCCTGCGAGGCCATGATGCCGCACCTGCTGCACGTCGCCGCCAGCGGGGCCGACCCGGACCGGAACGTGCCGGTCGGATTGTGGATGCACCGCGGATGTGTGCCGTTCCTTTCGCCGGAGCAGTTCGAGAGATTCTACTGGCCGACGCTCAAGCAGATCATCGAAGGGCTGCACGCCCAGGAGATCCAGACGCTCTTCTATGCCGAGGGGGAATGGAATGCGAACCTGAAGCACATCGCTGATTTACCCGAGTTGAGTATCATCTTCCACGTCGACCGGAGCGACATCTTCGAAGTGCACGAGACGGTGGGGCACAAGTTCTGCCTCAGCGGCGGCATCCCCAACGACTTGCTGGCCTTCGGCACTCCCGACGACGTTCGCGACTACTGCAAGAGAGTGATCGACGGTGTCGCCCGGGACGGCGGCTACATCATGGATGCCAGCGCCATCATGCAGAACGATACGAAGGTGGAAAATATAAAGGCCATGACCGAGTTCACGCGGGAGTACGGGGTGTATTAGCGGATAGCGGAGTAGCGGCAATGCCCGAAGAACACAAGCCGAAGCGTGAGCCCGGGGTCTGCATCCCCTGGGAAGAGAAACGCAAGGAACTCCCGAAAATCACTGGCGACGAACAACTCGTCAAGCGCGTCTGGGAGGAAGTCGACGGCCTGGCCTACGTGTACATTTGGCAGTGCCTGCTCTCATTCTAAAAGGAATCGCATTGATGGCTGAGGAGAACGAACTGGTCGAAGCATTGGTCCAATGCCAGGAGGACAAAGTCCGGTCGCTGGTGAAGGATCGCATCGCCGCGGGCGTTGCGGCGGCGGAGATCGTGGCCGAGTGCAATTGCGGGATGACCGAATTGGGCGAGCGTTTCGGTCGCGGCGAGTGCTTCATTCCCGACCTGATGGTCGGCGGCATGATCATGAAAGCAGTCATGGCCGACTTGGGGCCCATGCTCGAAAAGCAGGAGACGGTCCAGTTCGTCGAAACGGTCGTGATGGGTTCCGTGCAGCACGACGTGCACGATATCGGCAAGGACATCGTGACGATGATGCTCCGGGGGGTGGGATTTGACGTGATCGACCTGGGCGTCGACGCGCCGCCGGAGAAGTTCGTCGACGCCGTTCGCCAACACCAGCCGGCCGTGATGGGAATGAGCGTGCTGCTGACCACTTGCTACAAGTCGGTCGCCGCGACGGTCGACGCCGTCAAGCAGGCGAACCTGCGAAACAACCTCGCGGTGATGGTGGGCGGCGCGGCGGCGAGCAACTTGTTGGCCGAGAACGCCGGTTGCGATTTCTACGGGAAAACGGCCGTCGACGCCGTGAAGTTCGCCGGCCGAGTCGCGGGGGTGCGCTAAGCAGGGTTCGCCAAGATTTGCATAATCGTATTCGCATCTCGAAAAATCCGCATGGAGGTATGGACCTTGGTACGAACACGTCGAATACTGCTCTCAGCCATGCTGCTGCTTGCCGGATCGACCGGTTTCGGCCAGCAGTGGGCCAAGGACATGTTCGACCATACCAGCCACGACTTCGGCACGGTCGCGCGCGGAGCGAAGGTCGAACACACCTTCACGCTCGAGAACATCTACGTCGAAGACGCCGAGATCAAGGAAATCCGTTCCACGTGCGGATGCACCACGACGAAAATCAGCCAGTCGCTATTGAAGACGTGGGAAAAGGCCGAGATCGTGGTCGTCGTCGATACCCGCGCCTATCTCGGCCAGAGGGACTCAACGCTGACGGTCGTGCTCAGCAAGCCGTTTCCGGCGGAGGTCCGGCTGCACGTGCACTGTTACATCCGCAGCGACGTGGTGGTGCAGCCCGGCGCGGTTCGCTTCGGCTCGGTCCCCCAAGGCGTCGATGCAACGCGGAAGGTAACCGTCAGCTACGCGGGACGCAACGACTGGCGGATCGAGCGGGTGGAAAGCCACGCCGCGCATCTCCAAGCTCAAGCCGTTGAAACCGGCCGCGCCGCCGGGCAGGTTACCTACGAGTTGGTCGTCAATCTCACGGGGGGCGCACCCGTCGGCTATGTGCGCGACCACGTGGTGCTGGTCACCAACGATACGAACCCTCGGGCGGCGCGTGTCCCCGTGTTGGTCGAGGGAGTCGTAGTTTCGCCGCTTTCGGTGCGGCCGTCGCCGCTGCTGCTGGGCGTGGTCCAGGTGGGTCAATCCGTCACCAGACGCCTCGTCGTGCAAGGGGTCAAACCGTTTCGGATCGTCGCCGCCGAGTGCAGCGACAAGCGATTCCGCCTTGCCGTGCCGCAGGAGTCGAAGAATATCCAATTGCTCCCGGTGACCTTTGAATCGGACGAGGCATCGGGTAAGGTTACTGGAACGATCGGTATCGAGACCGACCGGGGCCGTGGACAGCGGCTCGAAGTCAAGGTCCACGTCCAAGTCGTGCCGTAAGCGTTGGCGATTTTTCGAGTTTTCTCTGCTTACACCGGAACGCGACAAGATGGAAAAACGCGTCTACAATTTTTCACCCGGCCCGGCTATGTTGCCCCTGCCCGCCTTGGAGGAGGCCCAGCGCGATCTGCTGGCGTTGCCGGGCGTCGGAATCTCGATCCTCGAAATCAGCCACCGCTCGAAGACCTTCACCGAGGTCATCGAGCGGGCCGAGGCCAATCTCCGCAAGCTGCTGGCGATTCCCGACAACTACCGCGTGCTGTTCCTGCAAGGCGGGGCCCAAATGCAGTTCGCCATGACGGCGATGAACTTCCTGCGCGGCTC